>CAKQBM010000109.1 GCA_934216185.1 uncultured Streptococcus sp.
GCATTAAAGATAGTTTCTGTATCTCTGTTTTCAACAGTTACCAAGACCCGAGCCTGGGCATCAATTCCATCTGTCACCGCATCAATGGTATAAGACACCAAGCGGACGGATTGATTAAAGAACTTATCGATAGCGTTAAAGATAGCCTCAACGGAACCTTGCCCTGTCGCATTAAATTCGACCTTCTCGCCATCCATATTGGCTAGGCTAACGAGCGCTTCGATGTCATTATCCGCATGAGTTTGCAATTGTAAATCATCAAAATGGAAGCCTTCTGGATTTTCAACCATGGTTCCAGCTACCAGCGCACGAATATCTGCATCTGTGATTTCTTGCTTCTTGTCTGCTAGCGCCTTGAACTTCGCAAAGAGTGGTTTGATATCCTCTTCTGTAAAGTCTAGGGCCAATTCTCTTAGTTTTTCAATAAAGGCATGGCGACCAGATAATTTTCCAAGCGGAAGGCTATTACTCTTAACACCAACCAATTCAGGTGTGATAATCTCATAAGTAAGAGGATTTTTAAGAACTCCATCTTGGTGAATACCGGATTCATGAGAAAAGGCATTGCCTCCAACGACAGCCTTGTTTTTAGGAACTGGAATTCCTGAGAAGCGAGAAACCATTTCTGACGTATTCATTGTGTCATTCAAAACAATATCACTAGTTACTTGGAAGAAATCCTCACGAATCTTCAAAGCAACAGCTACTTCCTCAAGAGCAACATTACCTGCGCGTTCACCGATACCATTAATAGTTCCTTGAACACGTCCAGCACCGTGTTTAATTGCTGTCAAAGTATTTGCAGTTGCCATACCGAGATCATCGTGACAGTGGACACCAAAGACAACTTTATGATCTGATTTAACATTTTCAGTCAAGTGATCAAAGATGCGTGCAAACTCTTCTGGAGTCGTAAAGCCAACTGTGTCAGGGATATTGATATAAGACGCCCCTGCATCAACCGCTGTTTGAACGACTTGTAAGAGGAAATCCAACTCTGTTCTAGTCGCATCTTCTGGAGAGAATTCAACCACTTCGAACTTAGAACGTGCATAAGAAACATGCTCCTTAATAGCTTCTAAAATCTCTTCCTTGCTCTTATTGAGCTTGTACTTGCGGTGAATCGGACTGGTAGCGATAAAGACATGAATCTGTGGATACTTGGCATCCTTAAGTGCCTCATAACAAGCATCAATATCAGATTTTACAGAACGGGCTAATCCTGTCACTGCTGTTTTTTTCATAGCTTTAGCAATTTCTTGAACGGCTATAAATGAATCTGGACTAGCAGCCGGAAAACCAGCTTCAATTACAGAAATTCCCCATTTCTCCAGCTGTCTTGCAATGGAAACTTTTTCCTTTATTGAGAAGTTAACACCAGGTGTTTGTTCCCCATCACGAAGACTTGTATCAAAAAATTCAACTTTACGCATAAGATTTCCCCTTTTCCAAATGTGGTTTTAAAAAAAACATCTCGCTTAGAAGTCCAAGCGAGATGTTGATTCACTCCCGCTTGGTAAGCCAAACAGGACTAATGCTTTTTGCACTAGCCCGAGTACCTCAACAACAAAGCAAATTGATTAAACTTAACTGTTTTCATGTTTGACTTTCTCCTTCGTTTGATATCTTGTTTAGTATTTTAGCATAGACAAAAGCACTTGTCAAGAAAAAATCAAATATTTTCTGAAAATTTCTTCAGTATAGAATATTTAGCTAATTGAAAGTGTTTGAAAATCCTTGAAATGTTTCATTTTTTAGAAGTTAAATTCCAACTTTTTTCTATCAATTCCAGTACCATTTCATCTGACAAAGTATCATCAAAAGCAACACTAATCCAGTAGCGTTTGTTCATATGAAAGGCTGGATAAATGCCCTTTTGTGAAATCAGGTCCACTACTTGATCATGTTTGAGGTTGACTGCTTCGACTAGATCTTCTCTACCCTTTTCCAGCTTATCCCAAGAGATTCTCATCAAAACAGCATACCATTTTTTATTGCCTTCATGTCTTAACACTGCCGTATCAGGTGATTTTTCCCACAGATACTCCAACTGATTACCATACTTTTCCTGAATCTGAGCCATGATACGCTTAGTCTGAGGGCAGATAAAATCTTGCACATCAAAACAAGCCTTCCGAATCTGGTAGAGAATCTCCAGACAAGCCTCACGGACACTTGCAACAAAACTTCCTGTCATACTTTCCATATGAACTTGAGGATAGAAGTCGCCCATTTCCTGATCAAAGACCTGAAAACTCACATTATCATCAGTGATGGACACAGTCATGACAAAGTCACCCTTCAAAATCTGGCAACTATAAGTCCAGACTTCCCCATTTTTTACAAAACCATAGGCACGAGCCTTGTCTTGATTAAACTGATAGGACTTAAAAATTTCAAACATAAATAAGTGAAAACTGCTACCCAAAGCTAGCAGTTCCTTTCTATTTTTTAAAAGACAACCTTGGTTCCGTGCAATTGTGTCACGCCCAGCTGGTCGATAAAGGTTTGACGGTTGTCCAAGTCAATCCCTCCACCTGGTAGAATTTCAATTGTACCTTTAGCGTGCTCCAAAATTCTGTGATAGTGAGCAAAACGTTTCTCTAGTGAGTCACCAGATACACCAGCACGAGTTAGGATACGAGTGACTCCAGCTTGACTGAGCCAGTCAATAGCTTCCAGTTGATCATCATCGCTCAATTCATCAAAGGCCATGTGGAAGACAATTTCCATTCCTTTTGATGCAGTAATTAACTTTTCAAGATTAGGTTTATCCAACTTCTTATCAGCAGTTAAAGCCCCAAATACAACCCCTTGACTTCCAGCCTGAGCAGTCAATTGAATGTCTTCTAGCATAATAGCAATTTCTAGGTCATTGTAGACAAAGTCGCCACCACGTGGACGAATCATGGTCATGATGGTCGTATCATAGTTAGCTGCCAGTTCAACCGCTGCCTTAGTCACTCCATAGCTGGGAGTTGTCCCACCAACTGCTAGATTGTCACATAGTTCGATTCGACGAGCTCCAGCCTGCATCGCTTTTTCAAGCAAGGTCACATTTTCAGCACAAAATTCGTAAATCATTTGATTCTCCTTGAAGATTACTTTAAATTTATTATATCATATTGTTGTGAATATGCTTTCATTTATATCAAGGAAAATAGTTACTATTTTTTTATTCTTTGTCCGGAATGACCTTGAAGAGATAATAGGTGATAAAAATGGTCAAGGCACCCAGACCGATTTTGACTGGTAAGAGAGGAGCAAAATAAATAGAAATCCCCATCAAGATGTAGATAGATACGATGATTTTTTTCTTTCGTTCACGCGCAATAGACTTAGTCTCGCGAAAATCAGCTACATATGCTTGATAGAGCTTGGTATGATAAAGCCAATCTTCGAAGCGCTTGGAACTTCTGGAGAAACAAGCAATAGACAACAAAAGGAAAGGCGTTGTCGGCAACAAGGGTAAAACAACCCCAACAATAGCCAAGGCCAGTGATAAAAAACCAATAATTAGATAGATAAGACGCATAACTTCTCCTAGTTAATACTCTTCGAAAATCTCTTCAAACCGCATCAACGTCGCCTTGACGTAGGTATGGTTCCTGATTTCGTCAGTCTTATCTGCAACCTCAAAGCAGTGCTTTGAGCAACCTGCGGTTAGTTTCTAGTTTGCTCTTTGATTTTCATTGAGTATAAAATAATCTTCTTCTAGTTTCGCATACAATGATGAATTTTGTCAAGTTCTAACCAAAAGGAGCCTGAAATTCACTTTCAGGACTCTCCTCTTATTTAATCTTTTCTTCTTCGTAGTCACCCTTGCTACAAACAACCTGCTTACCACCACCACGGACTTTTTTCTCCATGAGGAAGTTGCCACATTTTGGACAGTCACGACCAACAGGCTTGTCCCAAGATGTAAATTCACAGTCTGGATAGCGATTGCAACCATAGAAGAGGCGATTACGTTTGGTTTTGCGTTCAATGATTTGTCCCTGATGACAGCTTGGACACTCAACACCAATCTCTTTCACGATTGCTTGGGTATGGTGGCAATCTGGGAAATTGCTACAAGCGTAGAACTTACCAAATCGACCAAGTTTAATAACCATTGGACTGCCACACATTTCACAATCAAATCCAGCTGGTTCATCCTTGATCTGGATTTTTTCCATTTCTTCTTCAGCCTTGGCAACCTCTTTAGAGAAAGGTTTGTAAAAGGCATCAATGACACGTTGCCACTGCTCTTTTCCGACTTCGACATCATCTAGCTTGCCTTCCATTTCAGCTGTAAAGGTCACGTTTACGATATCTGGGAAATATTCAACGATGAGCTTGTTAACAATTTCTCCCAACTCTGTTGGTTCAAAACGTTTGGCTGCAAGGCGAACATAATAACGTTTCTGAATGGTTTCAATGGTCGGTGCGTAGGTTGACGGACGTCCAACCCCATTTTCCTCCAAGGTCTTGATCAGTGTCGCTTCGGAATAACGAGCAGGTGGTTGGGTAAAATGTTGCTCTGGTTTGCTATTGACCTGTTTGACTACATCTCCCACAGCCATATCTGGTAACATCTTATTCTTATCAGAATCATTATAAATGGCAAGATAACCATCAAACTTAACCTGACTACCATTGGCAGCAAATTGAACCCCATTTTGAGACAATTTAACAGCCATGGTATCAAAGACAGCAGCTGTCATCTGGCTAGCTACAAAACGATTCCAGATAAGAGTATAAAGCTTGAGTTGATCCTTATCTAGATACTTAGCGATGCTTTCAGGTGTATTAAAAACGCTAGACGGACGAATAGCCTCATGGGCATCCTGAGCACCTGATGCATTTTTGACCTTGCTACCATGCTTAGAATACTTGCTACCAAAACGGTCCGTAATGAAACTTGCTGCCTCATTTTGCGCTACTGGACTGATACGAGTCGAATCGGTACGCATATAGGTAATTAAACCTTGAACACCAGAACCAATATTGATCCCTTCATAGAGCTGTTGGGCAACCATCATGGTCTTTCGAGTACGGAAATTGATTTTATTAGCAGCATCCATCTGCATAGATGAAGTGGTATAGGGTAAAGGAGCATTGCGCTTTCGCTCTTTCTTATCCACCTGATCTACTGAAAAGTCTTTACTAGTCAGACGAGACAAGACTTCCTTGACTTCGTCATTGCTGGTTAGTTTCAGCTTTTTGCCATCTACTCCATAGAAGGATGCCTGAAATTGTTTGGTTCCCTTTTTAAAGATAGAATCAATAGTCCAGTATTCTTCTGGCTGGAAGGCATTAATTTCATTTTCACGATCAATGATTAACTTGAGCGCAATAGACTGAACGCGACCTGCTGACAAGCCCTTCTTGACCTTTTTCCACAAAATAGGCGAAATCGAATAGCCTACCAAGCGGTCCAAGACACGACGAGCCTGTTGGGCATCGACCAAGTCCATATCAATCTTGCGTGGCTCTTTGAAAGCATTTTTAACTGCATCCTTGGTGATTTCATTGAAGACCACACGGTTAGCATCATTCTCATCCAAATTAAGGATATGAGCCAAATGCCAAGAAATCGCTTCTCCTTCACGGTCCGGGTCACTCGCAAGAAAGACTTTATTAACTTTTTTAGCTTCTTTTTTCAAGTCATTAATAAGAGGGCCTTTTCCTCGGATATTGATATATTGCGGTTCATAATTATTTTCAATATCGACGGACATACTGGATTTCTTCAAATCCCGAATATGCCCGACACTAGCTAAAACCTTGTAATTTCTGCCTAGATATTTTTCAATCGTTTTCGCCTTAGCAGGCGACTCCACGATGACTAGATTTTTTTTAACTGTTGATTTTTTCTTTTTTGTTGCCGTAGCCACAGTATCACACCTTTTCAAAGTAATAAACTTTATAAAGTGTAAACCATTTT
>CAKQBM010000110.1 GCA_934216185.1 uncultured Streptococcus sp.
GGAAGCTTGACTTCCTTACCATCACGAAGGACAGTTGCTTCCTTGGCTGACAAGTGCATGAGTTTCTTGATAGCTTCGGAAGTCCGACCCTTAGAGAGGGTTTCAAAGTACTTACCTAGAGTAATCAGGGTCAAGATAACAGCCACTGACTCAAAAT
Source organism: uncultured Streptococcus sp. (assembly GCA_934216185.1). GTDB lineage: Bacteria > Bacillota > Bacilli > Lactobacillales > Streptococcaceae > Streptococcus. Next base: position 158 of record CAKQBM010000110.1, read on the forward strand.
AAAGCTGGTGGGCGTGATGGGCATGTCCCAAAGAAATGTGGTAAGTACCATAAAGACTATAAAGGAAGGCCGCCGACGTTGCCAAGGCTACCAAGGCATCCATGTTAGGGTGACCCTTGGCCAAGGTACGAAAACCATTACTATAGAAGGAACGACCCAACCACATGACGGGAACCGTCAAAACCAATAATACCAAGGCATAAGTCAGGGCTGCATGGTGAGGAGACAAGACGTTTGGTACAGGCAAACCGACCATTGGCCCCATAGCCAGATAAAAGAGAGGAATGGTGAAGATTGATGACCAAATGAGGCGCTCACGCACCTTGTGAATCTTGTCTTCTTCACGTTCTTCCTGACTCTTAGCTGTCTCTGGATTGTAGATTTCGGCTTCATAACCAGCGTCAGCCACAGCTTTTTCAATAGCTTCTGGACCAACCTTATCCCCAGCATAATCCACAGACATTTTTTCCGTGGTTAGGTTAACCACAGCCTTGTCCACACCATCCAACTTATTAACAGCATTTTCAACGTTGGCTACACAGGATGCACAGGTCATCCCATTAACCACAAAGGTTTCTTTTGCCATTTTCTAACTCACCTCCATATGATGCACACAAGCACATTGGCCAGGCACACAGTCACAAACCACCTGATCCACAGGTTCTTTTGCTACAAGTAAGGCCTGTAACTTATCCACATCGGCTTGGGTCATCGGCGTCTTTGCCATGAGTTGACCCAACAAATCGCTATGTTTGGTCAAACAAATCTTGTCAAAAACAGCTTCTAAAGCCTGTAAATTCGCCTCATCTTCCCCCAAGCTAGCTTGATAGATAAAGCCTCGTCCTTGACGCTGACTGGTTAGATAACCCTTGTCCGCCAAACGTCCAATCAAGGTCTTTACTGTCGAAGCCGACCAGTCTAGCTTCTTTGATAGAATCGCTATAATCTCTGAAGAAGTCGCTTGCCCCTTGGCCCAGAGCACTCGCATGACTTCCCATTCCGCAGATGAAATTGTCAGCATGATAGTTCCTTTCTGAATTTGTTGTTTGTTTACGTTTGTAGATTTATTTTAACGTTATCATGAAAAAGTGTCAAGAGTTTTGTCTACATTTGTAGATTTATTTTATTTAAAAATTCCAAGATCACTTCAAGGACCTTGGAAGACTTTCATTATCTTAGACAAAAAAATTATGACTTTAGATTTTTCTGATACAGTTTAGTCATAAGCATTATTCCCAAAATGAGTATAATGACAGGAAGACTGTATCCCAAATAAATCGTAGCGACCTGCAGGCCTCTCTTGATAAGCATACCACTAACAAATACAACAATCCCTGTCAAAACCTGATTCAAGACTTCGATTTTCAAATAAAGATTATTGAGTTGTAGGGGATTCAAGTTCTCCTGCAGGTAAACATTTTGCGAGATTCCAGATATCGTTTGGCCAACTGCTAAAAAGATATAGCTAAGCAAAACAATCGGTAGGTTAGGTACGAATGGGAAGACGACAACGTAACCCAAATAGACAAGAGACCCTAACAAGTAAACGGTCATAGGGGAGTATTTAGTGAGACTTTTGAAAGATAGAATTGAACTCGTTGCTAGAAAGGCAATGGCTAAGAAGGACAGAGAGAAAGAATAAGCCTGACTAGAAATACCGACATCTTTGGTCAGGAAGATAACCTCATAAGCATCATATAAGATACCCACTGACTGTAAGAGTATAGTCATCATAACCATCTTAAGGACAATACTCTGCCTTCCAAAAATAGGACTACCTTGACTGGAAGAAACCTCCTCTTCTGATTCATTCTCACGGTCAAAAATAATCGGTCCCAGTTTAAACAATAAGAGGGTTGCTAGTAGCGTTAGCACACTGTAGACCAAAAATAAGCTCCCTAAATCAAGGCTACCCCAGAAACCAACTATCATAGGTGCTAAGAAATAGGAGGCTGAACCAATCATAGTATAGGTACTGTTAAATTTTTGTAAGTTGGCTTTTTTAACAAGCACGGGCACCGCTGAGGACAACAAACTGTTAAAGTAGGTTGTCAACACTTCAGTCAAAACCACCAAAGCAAATACAAAAACACTACCCATGGCAAGATAAATCAAAGCAAGACAGACTGCCTTAAGCAATTCAATACCAATCAAAACATATTTTTTATTTGTGATTTTTCCTACAAATTGATGTCCCACATTGGCAAGAATCCCTCCTAAGAATTTGGCAATCCATAGCCCTAAGACATAGTCCACCGAGATTTTAGAGAAGATAATACTCAATGCTATCGCATAGCCGTACTCGATAATCAGTGACAAAAACCTATTTAGGAAAATAATCCTAGAATTGTTGGTAAACATTAGCAATTTCTAAACCTTTTCTTTTTCATTGCCTTTATTGTAACACTGAAAACTATAGCCTTCAACAGTCACTGACAACTTGATAAACGCATTAGAAAAACACCTTCTAAGAGGTGCTATACTTTACCAAGATAAAATTGAGTTAACAAGGCTACGGCCAAAATCTCTCCCTTCAACATACAAAAATGTAAACACGCCAGGGTAAATAAAAGCCAAACAAATAATCATAATAGGCATCAATAAGATAAATTCTAATCAACATATATTATTAAATTGTAATAGGCATAAACTGCTTTTGGAAAATACATTCACATGTGATTATTAAAAGTTTGTGAATGATAATCAAGGTGTCGAGAATTATTCATTGGTTTAGTATTAATATTTTTATCTCAAACTATCCTCATCATTTTTTGATAACTGTTTAGAGTTAACAAAAGTAAGCAATATTTTTATAATATAGCAAAATAAAACTTGGAATATTCCAATTCCAGAGAAAATTGCAACTGAATTTATTTTTAAAATAGAAAAAACAAACGTTCCAACTGGAGATAAAACTAAAGATAATAATGAAACAGTACTAAAAACTCTTCCTAAAAATTCTTCTGAAATCTCAGATTGAATTTTTGAGAATATTTGGACATCAAAAATCATAATGAATAATGAGTTGATACCAAAAAGTAATATTATTAAATATATATTATTAATAAACATGATTGGCATCAATACAACTGAGGATAGTATCAAAAAGTTACAACATTCAGACATAGTAAAATCATTCTTTAAAAACTTATTAACATACGCTCCAAGTATTTTACCTATTGTTTGAACGGCCAATATATATCCATATATATATGATTCATTAAAAAATTTATTTATAAATGGCAAATAAAGTTCTATACCTGCCTCGAAAAAATTTAGTACTGATACTAATATCAAAATAATAAAAAGCTCTTTTTTCTTGAAAATATAATTGAAACCTTCAATTATACTTTGCTTTATTTTTAATTTTTCAGCTATATTTTGATTTTTAAATCCTGAACTTTTAATGTCAAATTTTGATTCTATGATAGCAGATATAGCAAAGCTTAATGAATTTAGCAACATTGAAACTTTAAAGCCAAATAAAGTAATAACCCAGATTCCAAAAAAAGGAACTACTATATTAAATATCTCTGCTATACTTCTACTATATGAATTATATATATATATCGATTTTTTATCCAATAAGTCTCGAACTATTGCTTTATATGCGGGATTATTGAATGAATTCAGAATAGCTAACACTATATTTACAATTATTAATACTACTATACTATTTGGTGTATCTAAAAGTAAGAATGCAAAAAATGTTGAAATCGAAGCAATTATATCTGTTAAAATTAGTATCCGTTTTCGATTTCCAAAATCTGCAATATAACCTCCTATTATATTAAAAATTATTTGTGCAATTACCTCTGTTGACTGGTATATTGACATAAAGAAGACTGATGATTTCGGTAGTGCAGCAATGAAAATTTTATTTGCATAGTCATATACTTTATTCCCAAAATTATTTGTTTGTCCTCGAGAAATTAGTAATATTATATTTTTTTTACTCAAAACTCTATCATCTCCTTACAAACATTAGTTCGTCTAAATAAATCCATTGATTTATTTGCCATAAAAACATTTTCGTTTTATTATTTTAGTATTGTATAATAAATAAAAACAATTAAAATTTATGTTGTGAAAGAGGGAATTATGAAATCTAAGCTTGGTCAGACACTCAGAAAAATTCGCAAAAGTAAACAGATAAGCATCTGTTCTATTGCAGATGAACATCTATCCAAATCACAGATTTCCAGATTCGAACGTGGTGAATCCGAGATATCTTGCATTCGCCTTATCAATATCTTAGATAAATTACACATCTCTCTAGATGAATTTTTAATTCTTCATGATGCTGAATATACCAAAACAATATCTTTTAGTAATCTTGTAAAAGATATTCGTAAAGAGTATGCCTTACAAAATGTTAATAATATCAAGGCATTACTTACTGATTCTACAAATTCCGATCTCAATTCATTTGAACGAACCATGGTTAAATCAATTCTTTTTACATTGGATGATAGTATTTTTCCATCCAAATCAGAAATAGAAGACTTGACTGACTACTTATTCAAAGTTGAGAATTGGGGATACTATGAAATTATATTATTAGCGAATTGTATACGAACTATACAATATAACACTGCCTTTTTATTAACCAAGGAAATGTTGAAAAATTACATTTATTCAACGTTAAATAAAACCAATAAAAGACTTGTTACTCAGTTAGCAATTAACTGCCTTATTGTTAGTATTGATAAAAAAGAATTTCAAAATTGTACTTTTCTAATTGAAGAAATCGAGAAATTATTAAAGAACGAATTGAACTACTATGAACAAACTGTATTTCTATATGCTACAGGATACTTTGAATTTGAAATAAAAAATAAAAGTGGCATTGAAAAAATGCAACAAGCACTCAAAGTTTTTGAAGTTCTAGGTGAGGATAGTATCAAGTCACAGTATCAACAGCATTACAACAAGCTTATAAAACAATAACACTGTAATAGTAAGATTATTCAACACATAAATCTAATTAATATATAGTAAAACCACCCGTGAAAATGATATTTAACCTGTCAAGTAGACAGGTTAAATATCTATTAATAGTGTCTGTTTTATAAGATCAGTCGTACAAAATAAATGTACGGCTATTTTTTTATGCAGACCACTTAGACTTATACTTTTCAATTTTATTATTCTCACCTGTAAACGAATCATTTTCCTCAAAAAGACTGAGCTGATCTTCTATCACGTCTTCTTGTAATTGATTACGAATATATTCTTCAATTCGCTTCTGATTTCGCCCAACCGTATCAACATGTGAATATAATCTGGGCAAGCTTCCACTTCATGAATTTCAATTTCTTTCACATAATAATCGTAAGATTTGACCAATACTTGCTTTGTATTTCCCATAAATTATTTGACGTCTATATTTTGGGGCGAAAACAATATGATACTTACAATTCCATGTAGTATGTGCTAAACTATTATTATCCTGTCTCATCAGGGGTCCTCCTTTTGTATATTAGTTAGTGGTCGGGAAACCTTATCTAATATAACACTTTAGGGGGACTTTTTTGATACATCGCTAAAAGCTTTTCGGAACCACTAGCACAGCTAGTGGTTTTCGTGAGATAACTAAGAAAATCAAATCACCCCAAAGAATAATTTCGATGAAAAAACACTCCCCATTCTGGAGAGTATCATCTTCTATTTTTCGAAATGTGAACCGAACTTAACAAATTCAGTGACGTCTTCTTCCTTAC
>CAKQBM010000111.1 GCA_934216185.1 uncultured Streptococcus sp.
TGTTAAGTAGTTCACAACACATTATACACCTATTTTGTGAATAGTCAAGTGTATTTACAGTAAAATTTTAGAAAATCATGAAAATTTTTTCTTTCTTTCCATTTTAAGTGACATTCAGTAATTCTCACATCAAAAAAGCCCAGACGACATTGTCTGAGCATTTTTCTATTTAGTCGTTTAAGGAAGTTGAGTTCAGCATTTTTACGTTATTTCTTCAACAAACCTTGTTCTTGCAGAAATTCCTTGGCTACTTGTTCTGCTGACTTGCCTTCGACACCGACTTGATAGTTGAGCTGGCTCATCTGACTCTCTGTAATCTTACCAGCCAATTTATTAAGAACAGTTTCCAACTCTGGATGTTTCTTGAGAAGAGCTTCTTTCATCAGTGGTGCCCCTTGATAAGGTGGGAAGAGTTGTTTGTCATCTTCCAAGACCTGTAAATCATAACGCGCCAATTCTGCATCAGTCGAATAGGCGTCCGTGATTTGAATATCACCTGACTGAATAGCCTGATAGCGAAGGGCTGGCTCCATGGTTGCCACATTGAGATTGAGACCATACATTGATTGCAAGCCCTTATTTCCATCTTCACGGTCATTAAACTCAAGTGTAAAGCCTGCCTTCAACTGCCCTTCCACTTTTTTCAAGTCCGAAATGGTTTTCAAGCCATATTCTTGAGCAATCTTTTTCGGAACAGCTACAGCATAGGTATTTTGATAAGACATGGGTTTGAGATAGGCTAGATGATCCTGTTTGGCAATACCATCACGCGCTACCTGATAAACCTGCTCTGGCTCATGGCCCACTTTCGGTGATGGTTGAAGCAAACTTTCAGTCACCGTACCAGTAAATTCAGGATAAATGTCAATATCGCCTTTTTTCAGAGCTTCATAGAGAAAGCTTGTTTTCCCAAAATTCGGTTTAACAGTCGCAGTCATACTGGTGTTTTCTTCAATTAGCAACTTATACATATTGGCTAAGATTTCTGGTTCTGGACCCAATTTCCCAGCAATGACCAAGTTCTCTTTCTCTTTTTGAGCCAAGAGGGCTGGACTATAAGACAGACCGAGCAATATGGTCACCAAGGCAAATCCAGAGAAAATCGTCCGCAATTTTGCTTTTTCCATCACTTTTAGTAGGAAGTTAAAGGCAATAGCAAGCACTGCAGAAGAAAGTGCCCCAATCAAAATCAGACTGGCATTATTACGGTCAATTCCCAAAAGGATAAAGGAACCCAGTCCCCCTGCCCCAATCAAGGCCGCCAAGGTTGCCGTACCGATAATCAAGACCGCTGCTGTCCGAATCCCAGACATGATAACAGGCATGGCAAGTGGAATTTCGAATTTCTTGAGACGTTCCCATCTGGTCATCCCAAAGGCAATCCCAGCCTCTTGCAGACTCGGATCAATTCCCTTCAGCCCAGTGATGGTATTTTGTAAAATCGGAAAGATCGCATAAATCACTAACGCTGTCAAAGCCGGTAAAGTCCCAATTCCCATCAAGGGGATAAAGAGCCCCAACAAGGCCAGTGACGGGATAGTCTGGAAAATCCCTGCAATCTGCAAAACCCAGTCGGCCAATTTCTCATGATAGCGAAGATAAACAGCCAAAGGAATCGCGATAAAAATAGCTAGTAACAGGGTCAAAAGTGACAACTGCAAATGTTGAGATAGAGCTGTCAACCAATCACTAAAACGGTCCTGAAAAGTTGCAATTAAATTAGTCATGAACACTACCTCCAAACAAGTCTGCTACAAATTCTGTTGCAGGGGTTTTTAAAATCGTCTCAGGGTTCGCTACCTGGCGAATCTCTCCATCCTGCAAGACAGCAATACGGTCCGCCAACTTCAAGGCCTCATCCGTATCATGGGTTACAAAAATAGTTGTCATCCCAAACTCTTTATGCAATTCTTTCGTCAGAACCTGCAACTGTTTTCTCGAAATAGCATCAAGAGCCGAAAAAGGCTCATCCATGAGGAGAATATTAGGCTGACCAATCATAGCCCGTACAATTCCAACACGCTGTTGCTCCCCACCAGATAATTCACTAGGCAAACGATGCCCATACTCAGCTACTGGTAAACCAACCTTTGCCAAAAGCTCTTCTGTTTTCTGAGCAATTTCTTCCTTAGTCCAGCCCTTCATCTCAGGAATCAGGGCAATATTTTCCGCGACCGTTAGATTAGGAAATAGAGCAATAGCCTGTAAAACATAACCAGTAGAAAGACGAAGTTCACGCTCATCATAATCTTTGATACGCTTGCCATCCATGTAAATATTTCCATCAGTTGGTTCCAAAAGACGGTTGACCATCTTAATCATGGTTGTCTTACCTGAGCCAGAAGGCCCTACTAAAACTATAAATTCGCCATTCTCAATCCGTAAATTGACATCTCTCAAGACATCTTTTTCTGTGTAACGTAAAGCTACATTTTTGTATTCAATCATTCTGTATCCTCAATTTAAAACTTCCCTAGATTGGTCAAGTCTTCTACCTTAGGCATAACTTCCTTATTGTCCCAATGCTCCACAATTTTCCCGTTTTCTAGACGGAAGATATCGTACTGGGCATAGGCAAGGCCATCAATCTGAGTCTGACCATAGCTAACCACATAGTTTCCTTGTCCTAAGAGTTGGAAAACAAAATCAAAAGTGGCCTTTACTTATAAACAGCTAATTTGCTCCATTTTAAACCTCATTTTCCTCCTCTTTCAGATTAGCCAAAATTCTTTCTTGAAAGGCTTCAAACTGACGAATTTCTTCCTCTGAAAATCCTTTGTAAAAGATCGTATCCAATTTCTGACTGACACGACGCCCCACTTCTTTCTGAGACTCCCCCAACTCTGTTAAAACTAAATACTTCTTACGCTTATCCTCTCCACATGGACTAATAGTTACAAGATTTTGTTCCTCTAGTTTTTTAATCATCGTCGTCAGTGTATTGTTAGCAAGCCCAGTCGCAAGCGCAATATCTGTCGCAGTTGCGCAGCCAGTTTCACTATTCCATAAAACCGCTAAAATCTTCCCCTGTTCACTCCGATAAAGAGCTTCAGGATCTTGGCTCAGTAACTTTTGAAAAATCCGCCCATTCAACAAACGAATATGATGGGCTACCAAATGACAATATTTCATGAAACCTCCATTTTATTTCGATATCGAAATGAATAACACAATTCTAACACTTATCATTTCAACTGTCAACTATTTCGGTTTAGAAATAATTTTTCCCTGTAAAAAAATCTCCTACGAAAGGTAGAAGATTTCAATCTTATAAACTTAATCCGTCATGTCCGATAACAACGTTCGATGCTCCAACGGAATACTGCACATAACTAGCAAGAAAATAAAGCCTGACTGAATCCAGAAGAGAGCCAAGTCAAAAATTCCGTGCACAGCAACCACTGTAAGAAAAGATAGATAAAGGCCGATAATCGGACGTTTCCCCGACTCCTGACTCATATCCATCATCAAACGAACAGGAGCAACAGAAGACAAAACTAATAAAATGGTACCCACAATTCCGTAACTCAGAATCGTATCAATATAAAGGCTGTGAGCATGTTCATGATAAGGAGCATGTATCCGAGGATACGAATGCATGTAGGTCAATGGCCCCTCACCCCAAAAAGGATTTTGCTTAAACAAGGCCATCCCAGCATCCCAGATAGAAATGCGTTCTTCCATAGAAGAGTCTAAAGTTCCCATCCGAACTCCCAAATCACTGGAAAAGAGGAAGCTCAAGCCAATCGCAAAGACCCCAATACTAAGCCAAAAGGCCTTCCAGTTTTTAATAGTCGTAAAGAGATAGATGATTGCTCCAGCGATAATAGCAGGAAAGGCAGTTCGATTTTGAGTAAAGTTCAATCCAAAGAGATTCACAAAGCCTGCAAAAACACAGAATACTTTCAACCAATTCAACTTTGTCGTTGTAAACAGATAGAAGGCAATCATGATACAGAAAGAAGCAATAATTCCATAATAATTAGGGTTAAAGAAGGTCACTTCTGCACGATTCTGATGCCACACCTGCATATTGGGGGAAAGAAAAGCATAGTTAAATTTCTTCACAATTTGGAAATGTTCTAAACTCGCAAAAGCAGCTGACAAGACGCTACCAAACAAGATTAGCTGCAAAATCAATCGAAAGAATTTATGTGATAAAATCGACTGATAGTGCAAAAAGAAAACAGTAAATAGAAACATTCCTACTGAAGCCACAAGACCCATCCAATTTTGTGCAAAAACGGATATCACAGTACTATAGCCAAGAAAAAGAAGCAGCATCGGATGCTCCCCCATTTTCTGAAGAATACTTTTCATGTCTCCTGTAAAAATCAAACTAATAATATATAAACAGAATACAACTACAAAAAGATAAAAGGGTAAAAAGATACTCAGGATAATTCCCAATAAAATCAGCTCTTTACTAGACAACCCTTTCAGCTTTTCAATAAAGCCTATTGATTTCAAAATGAATCCTTTCTCTCCAAATCAGTTGATTCAGATAATAGTAAGCTACCCTTTATTGTACCACTTTTTTAGCAATTTGAAAACAAAGGAAACGTTTTCTGGATAAAAAAGGAGCAAAAATACTGAGATTTCACAACTCAAGCTTAATGACTACATTTACTCTAAGAAAATCATACCGTAAATACTAGGCATATGTTAAAATAGTAGTAATTAAGCAACTAGCCAAACTAGATTCAAATCACATACTATTCCTAAAGAAAGGCAACACTATGAAATCCTACCAAGCTGTCTATCAGATTCTAGCCAAAGAAACCGACTATATCAGCGGAGAAAAAATCGCAGAAGAACTATCCCTCAGCCGAACATCAATTTGGAAAGCCATCAAGCGACTAGAACAAGAAGGCATTGAAATTGATAGTATCAAAAACAAAGGATATAAACTGATGAATGGTGATCTTATTCTTCCAGAGATTCTAGAAGAAAATCTTCCAATTAAAGTCAGCTTTAAATCCGAAACAAAATCAACACAACTAGATGCAAAAGAAGCAATTGATCTAGGGAATGAAGCAAATACCCTCTATCTAGCTTCCTATCAAACAGCAGGCCGAGGTCGTTTTCAACGTTCCTTCTACTCACCACAAGGTGGCATTTATATGACACTCCATCTTAAACCCAATCTCCCCTATGATAAATTACCATCCTACACACTACTTGTAGCAGGAGCTGTCTACAAAGCCATTAAGAACCTAACTTTAATAGATATCGACATAAAATGGGTCAATGATATCTACCTAAATAATCATAAAATTGGAGGAATCCTTACAGAGGCCATGACTTCTGTAGAAACAGGCTTAGTCACAGATATCATTATTGGAGTAGGAATCAACTTTACTATTAATGATTTCCCACAAGAATTAAAAGAAAAAGCTGCTAGCTTATTTAAAACTACAGCTCCAATAACAAGGAATGAATTAATCATAGAAATCTGGCGTGCTTTCTTCGAAACACCAGCAGATGAGTTATTATACCTATATAAAAAACAGTCATTCGTTCTTGGAAAAGAAGTTACTTTCACACTAGATCAAAAAGACTACAAAGGAGTTGCTAAAGACATCTCCGAAAGTGGAAAACTTTTAGTACAATGTGATAACAGAAAAGAAATCTGGCTCAATAGCGGAGAAATTTCACTCAAGAGTTGGAAGTAATAATAAACTAGCACAACCATAAAATCGACAATATATAAAGATTTTAGCTTAAAAATACAAAAAAAAGAGAGTTATAAACCCTCATTAAAACGGAGAATAAGGGATTCGAACCCTTGCGCCAGTTACCCGACCTAACGATTTAGCAAACCGT
>CAKQBM010000112.1 GCA_934216185.1 uncultured Streptococcus sp.
AAGAGCTAGGACAATTAGCCATTGGTACGTTTAACAGAGTAAACTTCTGGCACACTCTTAATCTTGTCCACGACCGTAGTCAGCGTCGAGAGGTTGGCAATGCCAAAGGACACATGAATATTAGCAAACTTCATATCCTTGGTTGGTTGGGCGTTGACTGTTGAGATATTCTTAGTTGTGTTTGAGAGAACTTGCAGTACATCGTTCAACAGTCCTGTACGGTTGAGGCCGTAGATATCGATATGGGCCATATACTCCTTATTTGAGCTAGGGTACTGGTCTTCCCACTCCACATCAAGGAGACGTTGCTCATAGTTTTCTTGGGCGCGTAGGTTCATACAGTCCACACGGTGAATAGCTACACCACGCCCCTTGGTAATGTAGCCAACAATATCGTCACCAGGAACAGGATTACAACACTTAGCAATCCGCACTAGGAGACCTGAGGCACCTTCAATGACCACTCCACCCTCATGCTTAACCTTGAGGGTTTCTTTGTTTTCAACCTTAATCTCGCCACCTTTGACAAGTTCTTCGGCCTCCGCCTTGGCCTTGGCACGTTCTTCCTCACGGCGTTCCTTTTCAGTCAGACGATTAAAGACAGTAATAGCTCCAATTTCTCCAAAACCAATGGCCGCAAAGAGGGATTCTTCTGTCTTGTAGCTGGTCTTTTGCAGAACTTGATCCATGTGGCGCTTGTCCATGAATTTATTGGCCACATAGCCATTTTCTTGGAACTGTGCCATCAACATTTCACGACCCTTGTTGACAGACAATTCCTTGTCTTGGTTTTTAAAGAACTGACGAATCTTGTTGCGGGCCTTGCTGGTCTTGACCATATTGAGCCAGTCACGGCTCGGCCCAAAGGAGTTCGGGTTGGTGACAATTTCAACCTGATCTCCTGTCTTGAGCTTGGTTGTCAGTGGAACCATGCGACCATTAACCTTGGCACCAGTCGCTTTTTCACCAACTTTGGTATGAATTTCGTAGGCAAAGTCAATCGGTCCTGAATCTTTGGGAAGGGAACGAACAGCTCCATCTGGGGTAAAGACGTAAATTTCCTCTGCCAGATAGTTTTCCTTCACAGAGTCCACAAATTCCTTGGCATCATCAGCCTGGTCTTGGAGCTCCATCATCTCCTTAATCCAGTTCATCCCAATAGCAGATTCCTTGCTGTTAACCTGCCCCTTAACACCTTTCTTATAAGCCCAGTGAGCCGCAACCCCGTACTCAGCAACCTCGTGCATGGCTTTAGTTCGAATCTGGAACTCAATCGGCCCTTTCGGTCCATAAACAGTCGTATGGATAGACTGGTAACCATTGGCCTTGCGGTTGGCAATATAGTCTTTGAAGCGGCCAGGCATGGGTTTCCAAAGTTCATGCACGTAACCCAGCATGGCATAGACATCACTTTGGGTATCTAAAATACAGCGAATAGCAATCAGGTCATAGATTTCCTCAAACCGTTTTCTCTTGTCCTGCATTTTGCGGAAAATCGAGTAAATATGCTTGGGACGACCATAGATTTTCCCTTTTAAGTGACGATCTGTCGTATATTCCTCTAATTTTGTGACTACCTCATCCACCAAGGCTTCACGCTCTCTGCGCTTTTCCTTCATCATATGGCTAATCTTGTAAAACTCCGTTGGGTTGAGATAACGGAAAGATAGGTCTTCCAGTTCCCATTTGACGCTAGAAATCCCCAGACGGTGAGCAAGAGGTGCATATATTTCCATGGTTTCTTTGGAAATGCGCTCTTGCTTGTCTTTTCGAAGATGTTTCAGAGTCCGCATATTGTGCAAGCGGTCAGACAGTTTGACCAAGATAACGCGGATGTCCTCAGACATGGCCATGAGCATCTTGCGGTGGTTTTCAGCCAACTGCTCTTCGTGAGACTTGTACTTGACCTTACCAAGCTTAGTAACCCCATCTACGATTACCCGCACATCAGGACCAAACTCTCTTTCCAAATCGTCCAAGGTCGCATCAGTATCTTCCACCACATCATGCAAGAAACCACAAGCTACCGTTACAGCATCCAGCTTGAGTTTGGCTAAAATACCTGCCACTTGGATAGGGTGAATAATGTAGGGTTCGCCAGATTTCCGATACTGGCCACTATGGCATTCAACAGCATAGACCAAGGCCTTATGGACAAAAGCAACATCTTCTTTTGATAAATATTTTTGCGTTAGAGCGACAACCTCATCGCCTCTTAAATTCACTTCTTTGGGCATCTCTACTCTCCAATTCTTCCTACCATTTTATCACTTTTTTAAGAATATGAAAACTAGATTGGAACAGAATAAGAAAAAAATAATCCAGAATTGCTTGATAATTCTGAATTATTAGTCTATAATATATTAAGAAGTTAGATTTTAAACTTAGGTGATAGAAGGAGAGATAGAAGAACGGAAACCATATTGTAACCGAAAGACTTTCTGACTTCCCCAATTCCATTGGATATACGAAAGATAAACGGTGGAACTCGTGTCACATACACTGGTACCTTGACTGAATTTTGGAATTAAAATCCTCAAGATACTTTCTTTTATCCTTTAGTTTATAAGGAGAACACCTATGAAAAAAACTGCTATTTCTATCTTTGCTCTCCTAGTGTTAGGAGTTAGCTGCCTGTTTCTATTTAACCAGCAAAGCTATAAAAAAACAGTCGTTCAATACTATGCTAAGGACCAGAACCTGCCCAATAGGATAACTTATAGTGAATATAGCGATAAACGAGAAGCCAACTACGGTGGCACTCTAAACATCACATCTATCAAACAAGCTAATGACGGAGTTTATGCAACCTATGAAGGGCAATTGACACCTCTCCAATATTGATAAATTGATAACCAGCCTGTCTTCATCCAGTCATGCTGGTTTTTAAGTTCATTCTAAATCCTTACCTATTTTCCCCAACTGTGCTATACTTAATTTAGTACATTCTTTGAGATTGGAGCCAATATGAAAATCCATAAAACCGTGAATCCTGTCGCCTATGAAAACACCTATTACCTAGAAGGCGAAAAGCATCTCATCGTTGTTGATCCTGGTAGCCATTGGGAAGCCATTCGTCAGACAATCGAGAAGATCAACAAACCAATCTGTGCCATTCTATTGACCCACGCCCATTATGACCATATCATGAGCTTGGACTTGGTTCGTGAGACTTTTGGCAATCCTCCTGTCTATATCGCAGAGAGTGAAGCCAGCTGGCTCTACACTCCTGTCGATAATCTCTCTGGTCTCCCTCGTCACGATGATATGGCAGATGTGGTCGCAAAACCAGCTGAACACACCTTTGTCTTTCATGAGGAATATCAACTGGAGGAATTTCGTTTCACTGTCTTGCCAACACCAGGTCACTCTATCGGTGGTGTTTCTATCGTCTTCCCTAATGCTCACCTAGTCTTGACAGGTGATGCCCTGTTCCGTGAAACAATCGGACGAACCGACCTTCCGACTGGTAGTATGGAGCAACTTCTTCACAGTATCCAGACCCAACTCTTCACTCTACCAAACTATGATGTCTATCCAGGGCATGGTCCAGCTACAACCATCGCTCACGAAAAAACTTTCAATCCTTTTTTCTAGAAAGATGATGACAATAGATATCGTAATTTAATACTCAATGAAAATCAAAGAGCAAACTAGGAAGCTAGCCGCAGGTTGCTCAAAGCACCGCTTTGAGGTTGCAGATAAAGCTGACGTGGTTTAAAGAGATTTTTGAAGAGTATAAGTAAACTATCCAGCAAGTCTTTTCATTACAAAAGGCATCCTATCATGGTTTTCACACCTGATTGGATGCCTTTTTCTGATGACTAGATTTTTTGCATTACCAAATAATCACGCGCTCTTCTGGTGAACGCCACATACCATCGCCTTCTTTGACATCATAAGTTGTAAAGAAATCATCGAAGTTTGGTACTTGTACATTGACACGGAGTTTGGCTGGCGCGTGCACATCGACGCTAGCCAAGAGTTTCATAAATTCTGGTCGACCTTTCATGCGCCAGATGCGGCCGAAGTTGTAGAAGAACTCTTCTGCTGAGAAGTCTGGTTCTCGCTTGGCTGCTTCAAGAGCTGCAGCGATTCCTCCCAAGTCAGCCACATTTTCTGACACAGTCAATTTACCGTTAATGGTTGCTCCATAAGAATCCTGTCCATCAAATTGGTCAATGACTTTTTGTGTTTTCTCCTTGAAGGCAGTATAGTCACTCTCTGTCCACCAATCCTTGAGGCTACCATTTTCATCAAAGGAAGCTCCGTTGGTATCAAAGGCGTGGGAAATTTCATGGGCAATAACTGCACCAATACCACCGTAGTTAGCAGAAGACGACTGATGTAAGTCATAGAAAGGCGCCTGTAAAATAGCTGCTGGGAAGACAATCAGGTTCTTCTGTGGATTATAGTAGGCATTGACCATATGAGCAGGCATGCCCCATTCCTTGTAGTCTACAGGCTGGTTCCACTTACTCCAACTGTGCTTGATTTCCACACGCGCAAAGGCTAGAGCATTGTCAAAAAGGCTAGCCGTTTCATCTACCACCTTGTCCTTATAGCGTTCTGGCAATTCTTCTGGGTAACCAATATAAGGCTTGATAACATTGAGTTTGACGATAGCCTTGTCACGAGTTTCAGGAGTCAGCCAGTCATTCTTGGCCAAGCGTTCCTTATAGACATCAATCATAGTTGCTACTTTTTTCTCCACATCCGCCTTAGCTTCTGGAGAGAACTTCTCACGGGCGTACCAAAGACCTAGGGCTTGCTTGAAAGGTTCTTGTGCTAGATGATAAGCTGCCTTGACCTTGTCTTTGGCTTCTGGAACTCCAGAAAGGGCACGGCTGTAGGCACCTGACAAGACACGGATTTCTTCTGTTAAATAGCTGGTTGAAAGATTCACAACACTTAAAATTAAGGTTGCCTTAAGAAGAGGCCAGACCTCTTCACTATAGAATTGGTCTGCTGCTTGCCAGAAACGTTCTTCGTCTACAATAACCTTGTCTGGTACTTGTCCAAGAACAGCTTGGAAGAAGTCATCCAGGGGTAAGGCAGGCGCGAATTTCTTGAAATCTTCATAAGCATATGGATGGTAGAGTTTGGCATATTCTGAACTTTCTTCATTAGAAAGCACCACTGCTGCAATTCGGCGGTCCAATTCAAGTCTTTTCTCTAATAAATCTTCGATTTCTTCATCAGAGAAATCATAAGCCTTGAGGAGATTGGCGCTGGTTTCTTTCCAAAGAGTCAAGAGCTCTTCTCGCTGAGGATGGTCTTCTGCATAGTAGGTCGTATCTGGCAAGATTGTGCTTGGAGCGCTAGCCCATAGAACATTGATTCTAGCATCCATAAAGTCTGGTGATACACCAAAAGGAAGGAAGTTAGGTTTTCCTGCAAGCTCAAACTCTGCTAGTTTAGCTGTAAAATCCGCAAAAGTCTCCAATTCTTGGAATTCTTTAAGGAGAGGCAAAACAGGTGTGATACCGTCAGCTTCTCTCTTGTCAAAATCACGAACTAGGCGGTGGTATTTGACAAAGTTTGACAAGATAGCATCCTCAGGCACCTCTTCACCTGCCAACCACTTGTCTGTTGTCTCTAGCATCAGGTCTTCGATTTCCTGATCTAAATCAATAAAACCTCCCGTTTGAGACTTATCTGCTGGGATTTCAGCTGTCTGTTGCCATTCTCCATTGATTGCATCATAAAAATCATCTTGATAACGTGTCATCTTGTTCTCGCTTTCATTTGTACTTGCTTTTAGCTTAACAAAAATTACCT
>CAKQBM010000113.1 GCA_934216185.1 uncultured Streptococcus sp.
GGAGAAGAAGCTTCTGTAGAAGGTGTTGAAACTAAAAAAGATGAAGCAGTTCAAGCAGATTCTGTGAATGAAGAAGTCACCCTTGACCTAGGTGATGAACTTGAAATCGAAATTGAAGAATAATACTCTTCGAAAATCAAATTCAAACCACGTCAGCTTCACCTTGCCGTACTCAAGTACAGCCTGTGGCTAGCTTCCTAGTTTGCTCTTTGATTTTCATTGAGTATAAGTTGTTAAAGTAGTGGAGAAATCCACTGCTTTTTCGATTCTTTGTTCAAGATTTCAGATTGCCTATAGTTTGCTGTTTCTTGTCGCTCTTCTAGAAAGCTGATATAATAGCCTTATGAATAAAAAACGAACAGTGGACCTGATACATGGTCCGATTCTTCCCTCGCTCTTAAGCTTCGCCTTCCCAATCTTGCTATCAAATATTTTTCAACAGCTCTATAATACTGCTGATGTCTTGATTGTTGGGCGATTTCTGGGTCAAGATTCCTTGGCTGCAGTAGGGGCGACAACTGCCATTTTTGACCTGATTGTGGGTTTTACTCTTGGTGTTGGCAATGGGATGGGGATTGTCATTGCCCGCTATTATGGAGCTCGGAATTTCACTAAAATCAAGGAGGCAGTAGCAGCCACCTGGATTTTAGGTGCTCTTTTGAGTATTGTAGTGATGCTGCTGGGCTTTCTTGGTTTGTATCCTCTTTTACAGTACTTGGATACTCCTGCAGAAATCCTTCCTCAGTCCTATCAATATATTTCTATGATTGTGACCTGTGTCGGTGTTAGTTTTGCCTATAATCTCTTTGCAGGTTTGTTGCGATCTATTGGTGACAGTCTGGCAGCTCTGGGATTTCTGATTTTTTCTGCCTTGGTTAATGTGGTTCTGGATCTCTATTTTATTACGCAACTGCAACTGGGAGTTCAGTCCGCAGGGCTTGCTACCATCATTTCGCAAGGCTTATCAGCGGTTCTCTGCTTTTACTACATTCGTAAGAGCGTGCCAGAACTTTTGCCTCAGTTTAAGCATTTCAAATGGGACAAGGCCTTGTATGCGGATCTTTTGGAGCAAGGTTTGGCTATGGGCTTGATGAGTTCAATTGTATCTATAGGCAGTGTGATTTTACAGTCTTCTGTTAATACCTTTGGTGCAGTGATTATTAGTGCCCAGACGGCAGCTCGACGCATTATGGCCTTCGCCCTTCTTCCTATGACCGCTACTTCTGCATCAATGACGACATTTGCTTCTCAGAATTTAGGTGCTAAGCGCTCAGACCGAATTGTTCAAGGTCTTCGAATCGGCAGTCGTTTAAGTATATCCTGGGCAGTTTTTGTTTGTATCTTCCTCTTTTTTGCCAGTCCAGCCTTGGTTTCCTTCTTGGCTAGTTCGACAGATGGTTACTTGGTAGAAAATGGAAGTCTATATCTGCAAATCAGTTCAGCCTTTTATCCTATTTTGAGTCTCTTGTTGATTTATCGTAATTGTTTGCAGGGGTTGGGGCAAATGGTTCTTCCTCTGGTTTCTAGCTTTATCGAACTAATCGGGAAAATCGCTTTTGTGGTCTTGATTATTCCTTGGGCAGGCTATAAGGGAGTTATCCTTTGCGAACCCCTAATCTGGGTTGCCATGACAGTTCAACTTTATTTCTCACTGTTTCGTCACCCCTTGATAAAAGAAGGCAAGGAAATTTTGGCAACCAAAGTGCAATCCTAGTTGGATTTACTGAATAAAATCCATTTCTTCTAGTGAAAATCGAAAAAACTTGTGTTATAATAAGAAAGATTAAAATGTGAAAAAAGGAGATTCCTAATGGGACGTAAATGGGCCAATATCGTAGCCAAGAAAACGGCTAAAGATGGAGCTAACTCTAAAGTATATGCAAAATTTGGTGTAGAAATCTATGTAGCAGCTAAGAAAGGTGATCCAGACCCAGAATCAAACACTGCTTTGAAATTCGTTATCGACCGTGCCAAACAAGCCCAAGTGCCAAAACACGTTATCGATAAAGCTTTGGACAAGGCTAAAGGAAACACAGACGAAACCTTTACAGAAGGACGTTACGAAGGGTTTGGACCAAATGGTTCTATGCTGATTGTTG
This sequence comes from uncultured Streptococcus sp., assembly GCA_934216185.1. Lineage (GTDB taxonomy): Bacteria > Bacillota > Bacilli > Lactobacillales > Streptococcaceae > Streptococcus. The sequence goes on from CAKQBM010000113.1 coordinate 2,100, forward strand.
ATACCTTGACTTCAAATGTCAACCGTACAGCGGCTAATGTCCGTGCAGCTTTTGGTAAAAATGGCGGAAACATGGGTGCTTCAGGTTCGGTTTCATACCTCTTCGACAACAAGGGTGTAATCGTATTTGCTGGTGAAGATGCAGATGCAGTCTTTGAGCAATTGTTAGAAGCAGATGTGGATGTGGACGATGTAGAAGCAGAAGAAGGAACAATCACGGTTTATACTGCGTCAACTGACCTTCACAAGGCTATCGTTGCCCTTCGTGAGTCAGGTATCGAAGAATTCCAAGTGACAGAATTGGAAATGATTCCTCAGTCTGAAGTGGAATTGTCAGGGGATGACCTTGAAACCTTTGAAAAACTATACAGCGTTCTTGAAGACGACGAAGACGTACAAAAAATCTACACAAACGTAGATGGGTTCTAATTTAACATAGAAAACATAATCCTAAGTGAGAAAATCACTTGGGATTTTTTTAATCAAGAAAATAGTTCTCTAGGAAACTTTTTCTTGACATCTCTTTTCAAAGTGGTAAAATAGTTCTCATGGAAACTTATTTAGTTCTTAGGAGAACTAAATGTGATAGTTAGAAAGGAGTTAGTATGGATAAACCGATGTTAGTCTTTAAGCGTTTTGGTCATCAGATTCATCTCATGGTGCAAAAGGAAGCCAAACGTTGTGGTATTGAATTTATGGGTGGGCCGCAAGGGCAGGTTCTGCGTTTTTTAGATCATTGTGAACAAAAAGAGGAACTGGTCTTGATTAAAGATATCGAGCAGGAACTCAATATTACCAAGTCTGTTGCTAGTAATCTAGTCAAGCGTATGGTGCAAAATGGTTTGGTGGAATTGGAGGCGAGTTCTAGCGATAAGCGGGCTAAGTTTGTTCGTCTGACGGACAAATCGCGTTCTCAAATGAAGCAGGTTAAGGCCTTCTTTGAACGCATTGACAACCAGTTGATGGCAGACATTGATGAAGATGAATTACTGATTTTTGAGAAAGTCCTCAATCAACTACAGGAAAATATCAAGAGAATAGGAGGAGAGAATGAAGAAATTAGCTAAACGAATTAGTAGAAAAGAATGGGGGATGATTTTTCTAGCCGTTCTCTTTACCTGCTTTTCGGTCTATCTAGAGTTAGAAGTGCCGACCTATATCTCTAAAATCACAGATTTGCTGGGAAGTCAAGGAACTAGTTTAGATGAGTTATGGCAACCAGCAGGAATGATGGTCGGAATGTCTTTTTTTGCCTTCTTGTCCGCAGTCGCAGTTGGATTTTTTGCATCCAGAGTAGCTGCTTCTTACACTAGTAGGCTCAGAAGTGATATTTTCAACCGAGTTTTGGATTACTCGCAGACAGAGATTAAGAAATTCTCTATTCCTAGCCTCCTAACGCGTACCACTAATGATATTACTCAAGTTCAGATGTTGATTACCATGGGCTTGCAAGTGGTGACGCGTGGTCCGATTATGGCTATCTGGGCTATAGGGAAGATTTTAGGCCATTCAGAATACTGGCTCTGGGCGGTACTTGTGGCAGTGATTGTCAATGTTTTGATGACGACTGTCTTGATGACGCTGGCCTTTCCAAAACAGTCCTTGATTCAGGGACTGACAGATAAACTGAACAGTATCACCCGTGAAAGTTTAACAGGTATTCGTGTCGTTCGCGCCTACAATGCAGAGGATTACCAAAATGAAAAATTTGCTGTAGCAAATGATGAATTGACACGCTTGAATTTGTTTGTCAACCGTCTTATGGCTATTTTGAACCCTATCATGATGGGGATTTCAAGTGGTTTGAGTGTGGCGATTTACTGGATTGGGGCCTATGTGATTAACGACGCTGCTCCGATAGCGCGTCTGCCTCTCTTTAGTGACATGATTGTTTTCATGTCTTATGCCATGCAGGTTGTCATGGGCTTCCTTCTCATGGGAGCACTCTTCATCGTTCTTCCCCGAACTATGGTCTCTGCCAAGCGGATTAATCAAGTTTTAGATTTGCATTCTTCTATCCAAAACCCTGCTCAAGTGCAGCTGGCTGATGAAAACCTCAAAGGTCAGGTCGAATTTAAAGATGTGACCTTCCGCTATGCGGCAAATTCGGAGGCGGTTATTGAGAATGTTAGCTTTAGAGCAGACGCTGGTCAAACAGTGGCTTTTATTGGGTCAACGGGTTCAGGAAAATCAACTCTGGTCAATCTGATTCCACGTTTCTACGATGTGTCAGACGGAGAAATTCTGGTGGACGGTGTCAATGTTCAAGACTATGCCTTAGAAGATTTGCGCAACAAGGTTGGTTATATTTCTCAAAAAGCGGTTCTCTTTTCAGGTGATGTCAAGGGCAATCTAGACTTTGGACAGAGTCAAGAAACACCACTTAGTGAGCAAGCTATGTGGCAAGCCTTGGAATTGGCCCAGTCTAAGAACTTTATCGAAGACAAGGAAGCGGGCTTAGAGTCAGAAGTGGCCCAAGGAGGAACCAACTTCTCAGGTGGTCAAAGACAGCGTCTGGCAATTGCGCGTGCCTTGGCTCGGAAGCCAGAAATTCTCATCTTTGATGACTCCTTCTCAGCCTTGGACTACAAGACAGACCGTGTCCTTCGCCAAAAGCTAGCAGAGAAAACCAAGTCTATGACCAAGTTCATCGTCGCACAGCGTATTTCAACAATTATGGATGCAGATTTGATTTTGGTCTTGGATCAAGGAAAAGTCGTGGGACAAGGCACCCACAAGGAACTTCTAGCTAATAACGAAGTTTACCAAGAAATTGCCTATTCACAACTATCGAAGGAGGAATTGGAACATGGAAAATAAGAAAATGTCTCTTTTGAAACAGAGTAAACCCTATCTTGCAGGCCTCCAGTTTGCCCTTCTGATTGCCTTTCTAGCAACAATCGTATCCAATATCATTACTGTATATGGTCCAACCCGTATCAAGGAAATGACCAATATTATTGCCAGTGGTCTAGAAACAAGTGTGGATGTCGCGGCGGTTGCAGCTATTGGTGGTTTTTTGGCCGTCATCTATGTGATCGGACTTCTATCAAATTATTTACAGGCATTTCTGTTTACAACGGCTATTCAACGTTTTTCAGAGCGTTTGAGAAGAGCTATTGCAGAGAAAATCAATAGCCTACCATTGGGATATTTTGATGGACATTCTCAAGGAGATACCTTGTCTCGTGTGACCAATGACGTTGACACGGCAGCTCAGTCCCTCAATCAAAGTCTGGGAACAGTTCTTTCATCTAGTTTATTGGTCGTAGCAGTCTTGGTAACCATGTTTGGGATGAACTGGATTTTAGCCTTGGTGACGGTTGTGTCAACCCTTGTTGGATTTGCATTTGTATCCGTCTTTATGGGCAAATCCCAGAGCTTCTTTAAGAATCAGCAACAAGATTTGGCAGCTGTCAATGGCTATGTGGAAGAAATGTACTCTGGCCATAATGTGGTGACCAGTTATAATGCTATCGAGAGCACGAAAGAAGAATTTACAACATTAAATAATCGTCTGTATGACAGTATCTGGAAGTCTCAGTTTATTTCAGGGATTATGATGCCGATTATGATGTTTATTGGGAACTTTAGCTATGCCTTGGTGATTATCGTTGGTGCAG
>CAKQBM010000114.1 GCA_934216185.1 uncultured Streptococcus sp.
CTGTGATGCAACCTGCAGGTTCCTTTTATGGTATCCAGGAAGAGGATGTTGAAAGACTTCGAAAATTATATGAGACTAGTGAGTAGCGAACAATCTTTCCCTACTTTTTTGCTATAATGGAACTATGAATAACTTGATTAAATCAAAACTAGAGCTCTTGCCGACCAGCCCTGGTTGTTACATTCACAAGGATAAAAACGGCACCATTATCTATGTAGGAAAGGCTAAAAATCTGCGCAATCGCGTGAGATCCTATTTCCGTGGAAGTCACGATACCAAGACAGAGGCTCTGGTGTCTGAAATTGTGGATTTTGAATTTATTGTTACTGAGTCTAATATTGAGGCACTTCTCCTAGAAATCAACCTGATTAAGGAAAATAAGCCCAAATACAATATTATGCTCAAGGATGATAAGTCCTATCCCTTCATCAAAATCACCAATGAGCGCTATCCTCGTTTGATTATCACCCGTCAAGTCAAGAAGGATGGTGGTCTTTATTTTGGTCCTTATCCAGATGTGGGGGCAGCCAATGAAATCAAGAGACTTTTGGATCGAATTTTCCCTTTTCGCAAGTGTACCAATCAACCTTCTAAGGTCTGTTTTTACTACCATATCGGTCAATGTATGGCCCACACCATCTGTAAGAAGGATGAGGCTTATTTCCAGTCCATGGCTCAGGAGGTTTCTGATTTCCTAAAAGGGCAGGATGACAAAATCATCGATGACCTCAAGGGGAAGATGGCAAAGGCAGCTCAAAGTATGGAGTTTGAACGTGCGGCGGAATACCGTGATTTGATTCAGGCCATTGGAACGCTTCGGACCAAGCAACGGGTCATGGCCAAGGATCTTCAAAATCGGGATGTCTTTGGCTACTATGTAGACAAGGGCTGGATGTGTGTTCAGGTTTTCTTTGTTCGTCAGGGCAAGCTGATTGAACGCGATGTCAATCTCTTTCCCTACTACAATGATCCGGACGAGGACTTCTTGACCTATGTGGGACAATTCTATCAAGAAAAATCCCACCTGGTGCCCAATGAGGTGCTGATTCCGCAAGATATCGATGAAGAAGCAGTCAAGGCCTTGGTGGATACTAAGATTCTCAAACCTCAACGTGGAGAGAAAAAACAACTGGTCAATCTAGCTATAAAGAATGCCCGTGTTAGTTTGGAGCAGAAGTTCAATCTGCTAGAGAAATCTGTCGAGAAGACCCAAGGAGCTATTGAAAATCTAGGACGCTTGCTTCAAATTCCGACTCCAGTTCGCATCGAGTCCTTCGATAACTCCAATATCATGGGGACCAGTCCTGTTTCAGCCATGGTTGTCTTTGTCAACGGAAAACCTAGTAAGAAGGATTACCGTAAGTACAAGATAAAAACGGTTGTTGGGCCAGATGACTATGCCAGTATGCGTGAGGTTATCCGCAGACGTTATGGTCGGGTACAGCGTGAGGCTTTGACTCCGCCAGATTTGATTGTCATTGATGGGGGACAAGGTCAAGTTAATATTGCCAAACAGGTCATCCAAGAAGAACTGGGCTTGGATATTCCAATTGCCGGGCTTCAAAAGAACGACAAGCACCAAACCCATGAATTGCTCTTTGGAGATCCGCTTGAGGTGGTGGAACTGTCTCGCAATTCTCAGGAATTTTTCCTCCTCCAACGCATTCAGGATGAGGTCCACCGCTTTGCCATTACTTTCCACCGTCAACTGCGCTCGAAAAATTCCTTTTCATCACAACTGGATGGGATTGACGGTCTGGGGCCTAAACGCAAGCAGAATCTCATGAAGCATTTCAAGTCTCTAACTAAAATCAAGGAAGCTAGTGTGGATGAGATTGTCGAAGTTGGAGTGCCAAGAACAGTAGCAGAGGCTGTGCAGAGGAAGTTGAACACGCAGGAAGCAGAAGCCTTGCCTCAAGTGGCAGAAGAAAGAGTAGATTACCAAACGGAAGGAAACCACAATGAAACATAAAATCGCAATTTTATCAGACATTCATGGCAATGCGACGGCGCTAGAAGCAGTGATTGCAGATGCTAAAAATCAAGGAGTCAGTGAATACTGGCTTCTGGGAGATATTTTTCTTCCTGGTCCGGGCGCAAATGACTTGGTCTCCCTGCTAAAGGACCTTCCTATCACAGCCAGTGTTCGAGGCAATTGGGATGATTGTGTCCTTGAGGCCTTGGATGGCGAATATGGTTTGGAAGATCCGCGAGAAATCCAGTCAATGCGCATGACCCAGTTTTTGATGGAGCGAATGGATCCTGCAACGATTGTCTGGCTACGAAGCTTGCCTTTGCTGGAAAAGAAAGAAATTGACGGACTGCGCTTTTCTATCTCTCATAATTTACCAAATAAGAACTATGGTGGTGACTTGCTAGTTGAGAATGATACAGAGAAATTTGACCAACTCCTAGATGCTGAAACCGACGTGGCAGTCTATGGTCATGTTCACAAGCAGTTGCTTCGTTATGGAAGTCAAGGGCAACAAATCATCAATCCAGGTTCGATTGGCATGCCCTATTTTAATTGGGAGGCGTTAAAAAATCACCGTGCCCAGTATGCCGTGATAGAGGTTGAAGATGGGGAATTGGTCAATATCCAATTTCGTAAAGTCGCTTATGATTATGAAGCGGAGTTAGAATTGGCCAAGTCCAAGGGTCTTCCCTTTATCGAAATGTATGAAGAACTACGTCGTGAAGATAAGTATCAGGGACACAATCTGGAACTCTTAGCCAGCTTAATAGAAAAGCATGGGTATGTAGAAGATGTGAAGAATTTCTTGGAGGCTATAAAGTCAGAGTATAAGATAGACTAGTTTCTTTAAGCCACTGAAAAATAGTTGGAACTTGATGAATGGATCCCTGATTTGAATGATGTGCTTCATTCGGTTGCTCATCCTTGTTCCAGTTTGTTTCTATGAAAAATCTCTGCAAGCTCTTTCAAATTATGGTAGAATGGAAGCAGTAGAATTAGAAAAGGAAATCGATTATGAAATTTCTTGAATTAAATAAAAAAACGTCATGCGACCAAGCATTTTACTGACAAGCCTGTTGATCCCAAAGATGTGCGTACGGCTATCGAAATCGCAACCTTGGCACCAAGCGCCCACAACAGCCAGCCCTGGAAATTTGTGGTGGTTCGTGAGAAAAATGCCGAACTAGCAAAATTGGCATACGGTTCGAACTTTGAGCAGGTGTCATCAGCACCTGTAACCATTGCCTTGTTTACAGATACGGACCTTGCTAAACGTGCCCGTAAGATTGCCCGAGTTGGTGGTGCTAATAACTTTTCTGAAGAGCAACTTCAATATTTTATGAAGAATTTGCCAGCTGAATTTGCCCGTTACAATGAACAACAGGTCAGCGACTACCTAGCCCTCAATGCAGGTCTGGTTGCCATGAACTTGATTCTGGCTCTCACAGACCAAGGAATTGGATCAAATCTGATTCTTGGATTTGACAAATCAAAAGTCAATGAGGTTTTGGAAATTGAAAACCGTTTCCGCCCAGAACTCTTGATTACAGTGGGATATACAGACGAAAAATTGGAACCAAGCTACCGCTTGCCAGTAGATGAAATCATCGAGAAAAGATAGAAAGAAGAAAAAAATGACAGCAATTGATTTTACAGCAGAAGTAGAAAAACGCAAAGAAGCCCTCTTGGCTGACTTGTTTAGCCTTTTGGAAATCAACTCAGAACGTGATGATAGCAAGGCTGATGCTCAGCATCCATTTGGACCTGGTCCAGTAAAAGCTTTGGAGAAATTCCTTGAAATCGCAGACCGTGATGGTTATCCAACTAAAAATGTTGATAACTACGCAGGACATTTCGAGTTTGGTGAAGGAGAAGAAGTTCTCGGAATCTTTGCCCACATGGACGTGGTGCCAGCTGGTAGCGGTTGGGACACAGACCCTTACACACCAACTATCAAAGATGGTCGCCTTTATGCGCGTGGGGCTTCGGACGACAAGGGGCCTACAACAGCTTGTTACTATGGTTTGAAAATCATCAAAGAATTGGGTCTTCCAACTTCTAAGAAAGTTCGTTTCATCGTCGGGACAGACGAAGAATCAGGCTGGGCAGACATGGACTACTACTTCGAGCACGTAGGACTTGCAAAACCAGACTTTGGTTTCTCACCAGACGCTGAATTCCCTATCATCAACGGTGAAAAAGGAAATATCACAGAGTACCTCCACTTTGCAGGTGAAAATACAGGTGCATCTCGTCTTCACAGCTTTGCAGGTGGTTTGCGTGAAAACATGGTACCAGAATCAGCAACAGCGGTTGTTTCAGGTGATTTGACTGACTTGCAAGGGAAACTAGATGCTTTTGTTGCAGAATACAAACTCAGAGGAGAAATTCAAGAAGAAGCTGGTCAATACAAGGTGACCATCATTGGTAAATCAGCCCACGGTGCTATGCCTGCTTCAGGTGTCAATGGTGCAACTTACCTTGCCCTCTTCCTCAGTCAGTTTGACTTTGCTGGTCCAGCAAAAGACTACCTTGACATCGCTGGAAAAATTCTTTTGAACGACCATGAGGGTGAAAATCTCAAGATTGCTCATGTGGATGAAAAGATGGGTGCCCTTTCTATGAATGCCGGTGTCTTCCGCTTCGATGAAACATGTGCTGACAATACCATTGCCCTCAACATCCGCTATCCAAAAGGAACAAGTCCAGAGCAAATCAAGTCAATCCTTGAGAACTTGCCAGTTGCTTCTGTTAGCCTTTCTGAACACGGACACACTCCTCACTATGTGCCAATGGAAGATCCACTTGTGCAAACCTTGTTGAATGTCTATGAAAAACAAACTGGTCTTCAAGGTCACGAACAAGTCATTGGTGGTGGTACCTTTGGTCGCTTGCTGGAACGCGGGGTTGCCTACGGTGCCATGTTCCCAGACTCAATTGACACCATGCACCAAGCCAATGAATTTATCGCCTTGGACGATCTCTTCCGAGCAGCAGCAATCTATGCCGAAGCTATTTATGAATTGATCAAATAAAACGATAGAAGTCTGAGATCTTATGCTTAGACTTCTTTTTGGAGGAAAAGTAGATGTCTCAAATTGAAAGAATCAAGCAGGCTATTATGGCAGATCCGCAGAATGCTACCTATACAAAGCGTGGTATCGAGCCTCTCTTTGCAGCGCCAAAGACTGCTCGCATCAATATCATCGGTCAAGCGCCTGGTCTTAAAACCCAAGAAGCAGGCCTTTACTGGAAGGACAAAAGTGGTGATCGCTTGCGGGACTGGCTAGGTGTGGATGAAAATACATTTTATAATTCAGGTTATTTTGCTGTTCTGCCTATGGATTTCTACTTTCCAGGGCATGGCAAGTCAGGTGATTTACCGCCGCGAGCAGGTTTTGCTGAAAAATGGCATCCGCAGCTCTTGCAAGAATTACCAGATATTCAGTTAACCCTCTTGATTGGCCAATATGCCCAAGCCTACTATTTGCAGGAGAAAATCAGTGGCAAGGTGACAGAACGGGTAAAACATTACCAGAACTATCTGCCAGACTATTTTCCACTAGTTCATCCCTCACCACGAAATCAAATCTGGATGGCCAAAAATCCTTGGTTTGAGGCAGAAGTGGTGCCAGATTTGAAAAAAAGAATTAAAAC
>CAKQBM010000115.1 GCA_934216185.1 uncultured Streptococcus sp.
GGGAGGGCCGGTATTTCTTTCATGATAGGACTAGATTGTGGTATAATAGAGAGAATAAGTTTTTTTAGTAAGACAAAGGAGAAAATAGATGATTTATGCAGGAATTCTTGCTGGTGGAACTGGCACACGCATGGGAATCAGTAACTTGCCAAAACAATTTTTAGAGCTAGGTGATCGACCTATTTTGATTCATACAATTGAAAAATTTGTCTTGGAACCAAGTATTGAAAAAATTGTGGTTGGTGTTCACGGAGACTGGGTTTCCCATGCAGAAGATCTTGTAGATAAATATCTTCCTCTCCATAAGGAACGTATCATCATTACAAAAGGTGGTGCTGACCGCAATACAAGTATTGAGAAAATCATTGAAGCCATCGATGCTTATCGTCCGCTTACTCCAGAGGATATCGTTGTTACCCACGATTCTGTTCGTCCATTTATTACACTTCGCATGATTCAGGACAATATCCAACTTGCCCAAAATCATGATGCAGTGGACACAGTGGTAGAAGCTGTTGATACCATCGTTGAAAGCACTAATGGTCAATTTATTACAGATATTCCAAATCGTGCCCACCTCTATCAAGGACAAACACCTCAAACATTCCGTTGCAAGGACTTCATGGATCTTTACGGCTCTCTCTCTGTTGAAGAGAAGGAAATCTTAACAGATGCATGTAAAATCTTCGTCATTAAAGGAAAAGATGTGGCCTTGGCTAAGGGGGAATACTCAAACCTAAAAATCACAACAGTGACAGATTTGAAGATTGCAAAAAGTATGATTGAGAAAGACTAGTGATATGATTAATCAAATTTATCAACTGACTAAGCCCAAGTTTATCAATGTCAAATACCAGGAAGAGGATATTGACCAAGAGAATCATATCCTCATCCGCCCCAACTACATGGCTGTCTGTCATGCGGATCAACGTTACTACCAAGGAAAACGTGATCCAAAGATTTTGAATAAAAAACTTCCAATGGCAATGATTCACGAGTCATGTGGAACCGTTATTTCTGATCCGACAGGAACCTATGAGGTTGGGCAAAAAGTTGTCATGATTCCGAATCAGCCTCCTATGCAGAGTGATGAAGAATTCTATGAGAACTACATGACAGGGACTCATTTCTTGTCTAGTGGATTTGATGGCTTTATGAGAGAGTTTGTTTCTCTCCCTAAAGACCGTGTGGTGGCTTATGATGCTATCGAAGATACGGTTGCAGCGATTACAGAGTTTGTCAGTGTCGGCATGCACGCTATGAATCGTCTATTGACCCTTGCTCATAGCAAGCGGGACCGAATCGCCGTTATCGGAGATGGAAGTTTAGCTTTTGTGGTTGCCAATATTATCAACTATACTTTGCCAGAAGCAGAGATCGTAGTTATTGGTCGTCATTGGGAAAAGTTAGAACTCTTCTCATTTGCAAAAGAAAGCTATATCACTGATAATATTCCTGAAGATTTGGCCTTTGACCATGCTTTTGAGTGTTGTGGTGGTGATGGTACTGGACCAGCTATTAATGACTTGATTCGCTATATTCGTCCTCAGGGAACGATTCTTATGATGGGAGTTAGTGAGTATAAAGTCAACATCAATACACGCGATGCCTTAGAAAAAGGTTTGCTCTTGGTTGGTTCCTCTCGTTCTGGTCGCATTGATTTTGAAAATGCAATCCAAATGATGGAAGTCAAGAAATTTGCCAATCGTCTTAAAAATATCCTTTATCTAGAAGAACCTGTAAGAGAAATTAAAGATATTCACCGTGTCTTTGCGACCGATTTAAACACAGCCTTTAAAACTGTTTTTAAGTGGGAAGTATAAGTGCTGGAGGTTAATTGTGGAGAAAATCATTAAAGAGAAAATTTCTTCCTTACTTAGTGCAGAAGAGGAAGTCCTCAGTGTTGAACAACTGGGGGGAATGACCAATCAAAACTATTTGGTCAAAACAACAAATAAGCAATACATTGTTAAGTTCTTTGGTAAAGGGACAGAAAAGCTGATCAATCGTCAAGATGAAAAGTACAATCTTGAACTACTAAAGGATTTAGACTTAGATGTAAAAAATTATCTTTTTGATATTGAAGCTGGTATCAAAGTTAATGAGTATATCGAATCTGCTATTACGCTTGATTCAACGTCAATCAAGACCAAGTTTGATAAAATTGCTCCAATATTACAAACTATTCATGCTTCTGGAAAGGAATTAAGAGGAGAATTTGCTCCTTTTGAAGAAATCAAAAAATACGAATCCTTGATTGAAGAGAAAATTCCTTATGCCAACTACGAAGCTGTTCGAGAAGAAGTCTTCTCCTTAGAGAAAAGACTGGCTGACTTAGGTGTTGACAGAAAATCTTGTCATATCGATTTGGTGCCTGAAAACTTTATCGAGTCACCTCAAGGACGACTTTATTTGATTGACTGGGAATATTCATCAATGAATGATCCAATGTGGGATCTCGCTGCCCTCTTTTTAGAGTCTGAATTCACTCGTCAAGAGGAAGAAGACTTCTTGTCTCACTATGAGAGTGAGCAAACACCTGTCTCTCGTGAAAAGATTGCCATTTATAAAATTTTACAAGATGCTATTTGGAGTCTATGGACAGTCTACAAAGAAGAGCAAGGTGCAGATTTTGGTGACTATGGTGTGAGTCGTTACCAAAGAGCTGTTAAAGGTTTGTCATATTATGGAGGTTCAGATGAAAAATAAAAATGGAGTTTCCTTTGGTCTACTCTCAGGTGTTTTCTGGGGTTTAGGTCTAACGATTAGTGCTTATATCTTTTCGATTTTTACAGATTTGTCGCCCTTTGTGGTAGCCGCTGCTCATGATTTCTTGAGTATCTTTATCTTACTAGCTTTTCTTTTAGTAAAAGAAGGAAAAGTTCGTCTCTCAATTTTCTTAAACATTCGCAATGTGAGTGTTATCATCGGAGCCTTGCTAGCAGGCCCTATCGGTATGCAGGCCAATCTTTATGCGGTTAAGTATATCGGAAGTTCTTTAGCTTCATCTGTATCGGCTATTTACCCTGCAATTTCAGTTTTATTGGCTTTCTTCTTTTTGAAGCACAAGATTTCGAAAAATACTGTGTTTGGGATTGTCTTGATTATTGGAGGGATTATTGCTCAGACCTATAAGGTCGAACAGGTCAATTCCTTGTACATTGGCATTCTCTCTGCTTTGGTTTGTGCCATTGCATGGGGGAGTGAGAGTGTCCTTAGCTCTTTTGCCATGGAAAGTGAATTGAGTGAAATCGAAGCCCTCTTAATCCGTCAAGTGACTTCGTTTTTGTCCTATCTTGTGATTGTGCTCTTCTCCCATCACTCATTTGCAGAAGTAGCCAATGGACAATTGCTAGGTCTTATGATTGTCTTTGCAGCCTTTGATATGATTTCCTACTTGGCTTATTATATCGCTATCAATCGCTTGCAACCAGCCAAGGCAACAGGCTTGAACGTGAGCTATGTAGTATGGACTGTCTTGTTTGCAGTTATTTTCTTGGGTGCACCACTAGATATGCTGACAATTATTACGTCACTTGTCGTCATTGCTGGAGTTTATATTATTATTAAAGAATAAAGGAGATTCGTGTGAAAGCCATTATCTTAGCAGCGGGATTGGGAACTCGCTTGCGTCCTATGACTGAAAATACCCCTAAAGCCTTGGTTCAGGTTAATCAAAAACCTTTGATTGAATACCAAATTGAGTTTCTAAAAGAAAAAGGGATCAATGACATCATCATCATCGTTGGTTACCTTAAAGAACAATTCGATTACTTGAAAGAAAAATACGGTGTCCGCCTCGTTTTCAATGATAAATACGCTGACTACAATAACTTTTACTCTCTCTATCTTGTAAAAGAAGAATTAGCTAACAGCTATGTTATTGATGCTGATAATTATCTCTTTAAAAATATGTTCCGCAATGATTTGACACGTTCGACTTATTTTAGTGTTTATCGTGAAGATTGTACCAACGAATGGTTCTTGGTCTATGGAGATGACTACAAGGTTCAAGACATTACTGTTGATAGCAAGGCAGGTCGCATCCTTAGTGGTGTATCTTTCTGGGATGCTCCAACAGCAGAAAAGATTGTCAGCTTTATCGATAAGGCCTATGCAAGTGGTGAATTTGTTGATCTCTACTGGGACAATATGGTTAAGGATAATATCAAAGAGCTAGATGTCTATGTTGAAGAATTAGAAGGCAATAGCATCTATGAAATTGATAGTGTTCAAGATTATCATAAATTAGAAGAAATTCTTAAAAACGAAAATTAAAAATTCCAACATCTGGCTAAAATAGTCGGATGTTTTTTTGATTTTTTTACGAATAGATAGATGAGTAGAAAAAGAAATGGAGCTATTTATGAAAATCACAAACTATGAAATCTATAAATTAAAAAAATCAGGTTTGACCAATCAACAGGTTTTAAAAGTGCTAGAATACGGTGAAAATGTTGATCAAGAACTGTTGTTAGGTGATATTGCAGATATATCAGGTTGCCGAAATCCAGCTGTTTTTATGGAACGTTATTTTCAGATAGACGATGCGCATTTGGAGAAGGAGTTTCAAAAATTTCCATCTTTCTCTATTTTAGATGACTGTTATCCTTGGGATTTGAGTGAAATATATGATGCGCCTGTACTTTTATTTTACAAGGGAAATCTTGACATCTTGAAATTCCCGAAGGTAGCAGTCGTAGGTAGTCGTGCTTGTAGCAAACAGGGAGCTAAGTCAGTTGAAAAAGTCATTCAGGGCTTGGAAAATGAACTGGTTATCGTCAGTGGCTTAGCTAAGGGCATTGACACAGCAGCCCATATGGCAGCTCTCCAGAATGGTGGCAAAACCATTGCAGTGATTGGAACAGGACTGGATGTGTTTTATCCTAAAGCCAATAAACGATTGCAAGACTATATCGGAAATGATCATCTGGTTCTAAGTGAATACGGATCTGGCGAACAACCTCTGAAATTTCATTTTCCTGCCCGTAATCGCATCATCGCTGGACTTTGTCGTGGTGTGATTGTAGCAGAGGCTAAGATGCGTTCAGGTAGTCTCATTACCTGTGAGAGGGCAATGGAAGAAGGACGCGATGTTTTTGCTATTCCTGGTAGCATTTTAGATGGACTATCAGACGGTTGCCATCATTTGATTCAAGAAGGTGCAAAATTGGTTACCAGCGGGCAGGATGTTCTTGCAGAATTTGAATTTTAATACTCTTCGAAAATCTCTTCAAACCACGTCAGCTTCACCTTGCCGTAGATATGGTTACTGACTTCGTCAGTTCTATCCACAACCTCAAAACAGTGTTTTGAGCAACCTGCGGCTAGCTTCCTAGTTTGCTCTTTGATTTTCATTGACTATAAGAAGAAAGTCCGCTTACTAGACAAACTTTTCTTCTATATATTGAAGCTAAGTCTTGACAGTTATGGCAAAATGGTTTACACTTTATAAAGTTTATTACTTTGAAAAGGTGTGATACTGTGGCTACGGCAACAAAAAAGAAAAAA
>CAKQBM010000116.1 GCA_934216185.1 uncultured Streptococcus sp.
GCTTCGTAGACAATCATGCAGACAGTATTAGACACATTGAGACTGCGGACATGTTCATCATTCATAGGAATACGGAGAGCTTTCTCAGGATGTTCGCGCATAAAGTCCTCAGGCAAGCCCTTGTCTTCGCGTCCAAAGAGAAAATAATGGTCCTCATCAGTCGATAAATCCACCTCAGAATAGACTTTTTCCGCGAATTTCGAAATCAGATAGAGTTTTCCCTTCATCTGAGACATGAAATCTTCCAAACTGTCATAAAAATAAATCTCAAGCTTATCCCAGTAATCCAAACCAGCTCGCTTCATCTTGCGGTCATCGATAGGAAAGCCCATAGGCTTGATGATGTGGAGGGGAGAATTGGTCGCAGCACAAGTACGCGCAATATTGCCTGTATTTTGTGGAATTTGAGGTTCAAATAATACAATGTGATTTGTCATGACTTGCTTCCTTTCACCATTGCAAAAAAATAGCCACACTGCCCGGAGTCAAGCTCAGCAAACAGCGTGGTTAAGGCATCGTTAACTTACCTCACAACAGGTTTGAAGTAAATCAGCGAAACTACTTTCTTAGTATAACACTTTCAGAATCATTGTCAATAGAAACGACTTGATTTTTTCAATTTTTTCAAGCTATTTCCAAGGGTTGTAAAATCGTCCCTGATTCTGCAAGATAAGTAGTAAACTAGCTACTAAAAACAAGGTTGCCAAGAGCAAGGTAATATAGTCTCCTTTTTTCAAGGCCTGATAACTATACCAAGTACGTTTTTTCTCTTTCCCAAAGCGTCGAAGCTCCATGGCAGTCGCGATGGTATCAATACGTTCTAACGAGCTAAAAATCAAGGGAGTAATAATGCGCAGATTGCCTTTGATTCGTTGCATAAGAGAAGCTTTCTTGGATAATTCCATCCCACGCGCCTCCTGAGACATCTTGATGGTAAAGAATTCTTCCTGCAAATCTGGAATATAGCGCAAGGTCAGGCTGACAGAATAGGCAATCTTATAGGGCACACCAATTTGATTTAAACTGGAAGCAAACTGACTAGGATGGGTTGTCATCAAAAAGATAATAGCCAGAGGAATGGTGCAAAGGTACTTAATGGCCAGATTTAGCAGATAAAAGAGCTCTTGACTGGTCAGAGTGTAGGCACCGATTCCCTGCCAAATCACACTTCTCTCTCCGTAAAGACCAACCCCATACTCGGGAGAAAAGAGATAGACCATCAAGACGTTTAAAACGGCAAATACCGTCGCAAAAACTGCCACAAAAGAAACATCTTTAAAATGGATTTCTGACAAATAGAGGAGAAAGACCGAAAAGATGGCAATCAGAACAAGCAGTCTGGTATCATAGCTAATCATGGCCGCCAATGACACGAGGATGAAAAAGAGAAGTTTTCCAGCTCCTGACAAGCGATGAATCACAGTATCTCTATGCTGGTAACCGATTAATTTAGCTTGCATCCTTCTCTCCTTTCTTTGTAAAATGCCGTTAAAGCAAGTGGATCCACGTCTAGTTTCTTGGCCAAGTTAAAGATTGACGTTTCTTTTAGATTGGCTTTTACTAACAGCTCAGGATTGCTCAACAGACTAGCTGGATCAGTATCGGCAATCAATTCCCCATCCACCATGACAAGAGCTCGGTCTGAATAATCCAGCATCAATTGCATATCATGAGTAATCATGACAATGGTATGACCTTTTTGATGCAACTCTTCGAGAAATTCCATAATCTCAGTATAGTTCTTCTGGTCTTGACCTGCTGTCGGTTCATCTAAGAGGATAATTTCAGCCCCCAAGACCAAAATTGAGGCAATAGTGACACGTTTTTTCTGACCAAATGACAGGGCAGAAATAGGCCAATTACGGAATTCATAGAGACCACAAATTCTCAAGGTTTCATAGACTCTCGTTTCAATTTCCTGCTCATCCACACCTCGCAAACGAAGCCCTAGAGCCACCTCATCAAAAATCATATTGGTTGAAATCATTTGATTAGGATTTTGAAGCACATAGCCTACTCGCTCCGCCCGCTCTGCAACAGAATCGTCTTTTATATCCTGTCCGTCCCAAAGATAGCGGCCTTCCGTCTGAATAAAGCTACTTAAGGCCTTGGCTAGAGTTGATTTCCCAGCACCATTTTTCCCGACAATGGCAATCTTTTCACCCTTTTTAATATCCAGATAAATGGATTTTAAAATCGGTCTATCATCATAAGAAAAAGACACATCCTCTAATTTAAAGAGTGACTGCAATTCTGGGGTTTCTTTTGCCAGTTCATTCTGCAGCTGAACCTGACCTTTTGAGATAGACAAGTTATTCAGATTTGCTAACTGTTCTTCCTTGGCTAAATCCACACCTAATTGACGGAGAGTGGTGAGATAAAGGGGTTCTCGGATTCCATTTTGGGTCAATAAATCAGTCGCCAATAACTGATCAGGACTCCCATTAAAGAGGATACGGCCATCGTTTATCAAGACAATCCGATCCACAGGGCGATGCAGAACATCCTCCAAACGGTGCTCGATAATCAGAGTCGTCGTCCCCTCCTCCTTATGAATCTGATCAATCAATTCGATAATATCCTGACCTGACTTGGGATCAAGATTGGCGAGTGGCTCATCAAACAAGAGAATCGGACTCTCATCAATCAAAACACCAGCTAGACTGACTCGCTGCTTTTGCCCACCTGACAAATCCTGGGGGCGCTGAGGCAACAAAGGGAGAAGGTCTAGCTTTTCAGACCATTTATGAACACGGCTTTTCATCTCCTCTAGATTTGTCACATCATTTTCCAGAGCAAAAGCCAAATCCTCTGCCACGGATAAACCGATAAACTGCCCATCTGTATCCTGCAAAACCGTGCTAACCAGATGAGATTTATCATAGATACTCATATCAAAGGCCGCTTGCCCCTTGATCAAAAATTCTCCAGACGTCTGCCCCTTGTAAATATTGGGAATAATCCCATTCAAACACTGACCCAATGTAGACTTACCTGACCCAGATGGGCCAACAATTAAGACTTTCTCTCCTTTATAAATAGTCAAGTCCACTCCTTGCAAGGTCTGTTCTTGTTGTGTTTCATACTGGAAAGAGAAATCCTTCCACTCAATTATAGCTTCTTTCATCTTACTCTCTTCATTCGTTTCTTAGACTTCTATTTTATCATAAATCTACCCCTTCTTGCAGACTCTTCTCTTAAAAACTTAGCGTCAAAAAGAGTCCTATCATAGCTTGCTTGCCTAACTAGTCTATAAACATCGAAAAGAGGCTGGTTGCCCAGCCTTCCCCATCATTTTATACTCAATGAAAATCAAAGAGCAAACCAGGAAGCTAGCCGTAGGTTGCTCAAAACACTGTTTTGAGGTTGCAGGTAGAGCTGACGCGGTTTGAAGAGATTTTCGCAGAGTATTAGACTTCTATTTTATCATAAATCGAACCCTTCTTGCAGTCTCTTCTCTTAAAAACTTAGCGCCAATAAGATTCCTATCCTAGCTTGCTTACCCTACTAGCCTATAAACATCGAAAAAGACTGGTTACCCAGCCTTTTCCTTTATGTTAATCCTTTTTCAAACTTCCTGAACGAGTCTGTGTACGTGAATAAGCTATCAAAAGAAGGGTACCTGCGATAGCTACAGTTACAGCGTTTGCAATACCTGCAACAATCCCTTGGGCAAATACTTTTTCTGCCGCTTCTTGATAAATCACAACGTCTCCAAGTGGTGCCAAGACACCCCAAACCAGAGCATTTGCGACAATCTGAATGAGGTTAAAGAAAACAATATCCTTCAATTCAAAAATACCCTGAGTTACTCGAATGTATTTTCTAAAGAGTCCGACGGCTAGACCAAAGAGACCACTAGCAATAATCCAAGTCCACCAAAGACCGTAGCCAGCAAGAGAGTCCTTCACTGCATGACCAATTAAACCAACAAGTAATCCCACTAGAGGGCCAAAAATGATAGACAAGAGGCTCTGTACCGCATACTGAAGCTGGATGCTTGTATTTGGAACAGGTGTCGGAATGCTGATCATCCCGATAACAACAAAGAGCGCAGCTCCAACACCGATAGCAACAACTTGTTTAATTGATTGATTTTTCATCTATATTCTCCTATTTTATGATTCTATTTTATTTATTTCAATGGTCCAAGATGAACCGACACCCACATTATAGGCCTTGGCAAAGGAACCTTGGTTGATAGCCAGACCTAAACGATAGAGGGAATTGATGTAAAGGATGGGTTGCCCAATTCTCACATCTGCAAATGATTTGCCATAAACAACCTGATTTTGATAGACCAGCATATCAGCGTGATAGATAGTCACTTCAAAACGGTCACCAAATGCTGGTTCCAGTTTGTAAAATTCTTCTCGCGTGATAGAGGTCCAAAGCGAACCAAAACGCACATCCAGAATATCAATAGCTCCCTTCACCAAATGGTCTTCAATGATGGTCTCTACGACTGGAAGCTCCACAATCTGATCCACACTGAGCTCTGGCCCCACTTCCTCAAAACTAATGTGACCACTGGCTAATTTAGCACCAGTATAGGCATAGACATCACGACCGTGGAAAGTATAAGAGTGCTCTGTGTTTTGACGTCTATTGGCCACTTCAGAAATCTCACGAATAGCTACAATACCAACGTGTTTCTTGATAAAAGAAAGAGTCCCATTGTCTGGAGTGACAATGTATTGATTTTTTGCAGTCTTGGCAACCACACTCTTACGTTTCGAGCCGACACCTGGGTCAACCACCGATACAAAAATCGTTCCCTCAGGCCAGTAATCCACCGTCTGAAAGAGACGATAGCTCCCCTCAAAAATATTATAAGGCGTGATATCGTGCGTTAAGTGATGTATTTTTAAGGTTGGAGACTCTTCTAAAGCCACTCCAATCATAGCCGATACCGCACCATCAACCAGACCAAAGTCTGATTGTAATACCAGTAAATTATTATTCATTTTGTCTCCTCATATACCCTTTATCATACCATATTTCAGAGGAAGTCGCTAATAGCTATTTCAAATGATCAGGGTATAGTTTTGACTTATAGCAAATTTCCTACTAAAAGCTCTGGTTATTAGCTAGTAGGTGCATTTTTTCTTGAAAAAAGGTATGATAGTTACATCATGAAAAAGTAGGTTTTATTATGAAAATTATCCTTGTCGGAGGAGGAAAAGTTGGTTTTGCCCTCTGTCGCTCCTTGGTTGCAGAAAAGCATGATGTTTTGCTGATTGAGCAAGACGAAGCTGTTCTCAATCATATTGTTAATCGCTTTGATATCATGGGTATCCTTGGTAACGGGGCCGATTTTACCATCCTTGAGCAAGCCAGTGTCCAGGATTGTGATATCTTTATCGCCCTGACTGAATACGATGAAGTGAACATGATTGCAGCCGTTCTAGCCAAAAAAATGGGAGCTAAAGAGACCATCGTTCGGGT
>CAKQBM010000117.1 GCA_934216185.1 uncultured Streptococcus sp.
ACTTTCAATATCAATGTTAGTTTCCCTGGAAATTCACAAGTATCATTTGAATCTCCTACCTTCTATCGTTTAGATACCAAAACTTTCACCGAGGCAATTCAAAAAATTAAAGAACAACCTGTCACAGTATCAACTTCTAAAAACAAGGTCTTTGCTACATATGATGTTAAACAAGATACGTCTATTTTCTTCACCATTCCTTATGACAAAGGTTGGTCTGCCTACCAAGATGGTAAGAAAATAGAAATTAAACAAGCTCAAACTGGTTTTATGAAAGTTGATATTTCTAAAGGGAAAGGAACTATTACACTTTCCTTTATTCCCAATGGTTTTATTACTGGAGCAATTTGTTCCTTTACTTCTCTCTTACTATTTGGAACCTATAATCACAGACGAAAGTTATCTAAGACATAAAAATCGACCAATTAATCGGTCGATTTTTTTAATCTTCTTCCATTTTCTTAGGTTGATAGGCTAGCATACCTAAACCAGTAAATAGAGCTAGTATCACAGCAAGGAAAATGATTTGATGATGAATATTTCCTGTCATAGAGATTGTTTGTCGTAATCCCGAAACTGAATAACTCATTGGCAACCAAGGATTAATAGCTCTAAAGAAATCATTTGTCAAAGCAAGTGGATAAGTACCGGCACTTGATGCTAACTGTAATAAAAGCAAAATAAGAGAAAAGAAAGCTCCTATACGGCTATTCCATGTTGTTAAAGCGGTCACCATGGACATGAATACTAAACTTGTTAGGATAATGAGAATAAATGTTCTCATTTCATGATTAGCAGTTAAACCAATAAGATGAACTCCTCCATATACCAAAATCCCTGCTAAAACAGCTATAATACCATTTATTTCAGCTCGAGATTTCAACCAAGCCCAACGGCTCTCCGGATGACGTCCTGAAGGCAACTTCGCAAAGATCATATTCGTTGATATTGCTGCAACAAAAAGAGCAACTGATATCATATACGGAGCCATTGCGATTCCATTTACAGGAACTTGGTCATTGTCTGTTTTGGAAAGATTGAGTGGATTTGATAAAATCTCTGCATTTTTAGATTCTGTTGATGCTAACTTGAGTTGATCACTAGCATTACCTAATCCTTGTCCCAAAGAAGCAACTCCTGTCTGTAAACCTTCCAATCCAGAAGTTAACTTTGTTCCACCTTCTGCTAGTTTCCCAGCTCCATCTGCCAATTTATTAGCTCCACTTTCTAATTGAGAAGCACCTGAAATTAACTGACTGGATTTGTCAGCTAGTTGGCTAGATCCTGACTGCAATTTATCAACTCCTGCTATCAAGTCTTGACTCTTTTGATTCAATTGGTTAGAGCCAGTTGATAATTTTTCAATACCAGACACTAATTCTGGAGTTTTTTCAACTAATTTACCAACTCCTGCTGTCAAGGTAGAAGATTTTTTTGTCAAGGTAGTTGAGCCTGAAACTAGTTGGTCCAAACCACCTGTCAAGGTGGAATTTTTTTCACTTAGTTGACTTGCGCCTTGAGAAACTTTATCAACACCTGCAGTATATGCATTTACACCTGATGTAATAGACTGACTGGCAGGAACTAATTTACTCGTCACTGCTCCCTGTATTTCTGTTAATCCACTTGACAATCCTGTCAAAGAAGTAGAAGCAAGAGGTAATACTTGATTAGCTTGATTTTTTAAAGTCGAAAGATTAGAAGATTGATTTTGTAAGTTTTCTAAACTTCCCTGTAAACCTTGAACTAAAGCTACAATTGACTGAGCTGATTGAATACTATCAGTCGAATTTTGAGATACAGATGCACTTATCTCAGCTTGTTGCTCACTTGTTAAGGATTGATAAGCTGCTGTTGATTGAATATTGGCTAATGTAGTTGCTTTTTCAGACTGAGCACTTGCTAACATTTGATTAGAAAGAGAAACTATACTTGATAAAACAGAATCTAATTGTTTTGTATCTCCAACATCAATATTTTGAATAGCTTGATTTAACTGATTCAGACCAGAAGATAATTGATTAATTTGATCTTTTTTCCCAGACGAAGCATCTAACTTGCTAGAAAGTTGTTGAATCCCTTCACTTAATTGCTCCACCCCCATTCGAAGTGTAGCTGATTGATTAGATAACTGATTAGCACCTGTTGTAAGATTTCCCACTCCATTTGTATAGGCACTAACACCAGATGAAAATTGATTAAGACCAGCATTGAGCTGAGAAACACCGCCAGTATAGGACTCTACACCAGTATATAGTTGATTGATTCCTCCTACTAATTCAGGACTTTTAGAAGCTAATTGACCTAACCCACTATCTAATTGACTCACTGCACCAGTATATGTAACTAAACCACTATTAAAATTTCCTAAACCAAGATGAAGTTGTTCAACACCAGAAACATAAGCAGATAATCCTTTAGTAAACTGCTCCGTTCCATTTGAAAATGTTAAACTTGAAGTTGCTAAAGAGTGTAGGTTAGTAGTTAATGTTTGACTTCCTGCCACTAACTGATTCGCTACATCAGTTAATTTTTCACTACCAGAAGCTGCTTGACTCATGCCATCCTTTAAATCGACCATTTTGTTAAATAAAGCTTTGGTATAGGTCTCGGTTACATTGGTAGAAACATTCTGCTTTAATTGTGTCATTGCAGAATCACTCATCTTGCTTGCAATAAAGCTATGACCACTTGAAGTCTGATAATCGATTTGCATTTGCTCTGAATTATCCGTTAAAATAGAAGCTGCTTTTTCAGATAAATCACTGGGTAAAGTCACTACCATATAGTAATCGCCATTTTCTAAACCCTTCTTACCTTCTTCTTCATCTACAAAATGAAAATCCAATGATTTATTTTGCTCTAAATTAGACACCATGTATTTTCCTATAGACATGCTATTACCATTATAGGAAGCCTCTTTATCATTATTGACAACTGCCACAGGTAAGTCAGACAATTGCCCATATGGATCCCACATTGAGGACAAAAATATGATATTGTACAGAGCTGGAATAAGAGAAATCCCTATCATGACAATAATAAAGGTTGGTTTTTTAAAAATTGCTTTCCATTCTTTAAACATAGTTTCTCCTTTTTTAAACATATTGTCTAAAATTTTGATATAATAGATTATACATTAAAAATTCTAAATTACAAGATAAAAAATCTATTTTTAGACATATAGTCTAATTTGTTTACAAGGAGGAAGTATGAAAGAAAGTAACAAACGCTTAAAAACAAAGCTAACTATTGAAAATGCTATGGTACAATTACTGATTGAACAGCCATTTGATCAAATTTCTACTGTCAAGTTAGCAGAAAAAGCCGAAATTAGTCGTTCCAGCTTCTATACTCACTATAAGGATAAGTATGATATGATTGAGCACTATCAAAGCAAGCTATTTCATACATTTGAATATATTTTTCAAAAACATGCTCATCACAAAAGAGATGCTATTTTAGAAGTATTTGAATATCTAGAGTCAGAACCACTTCTGGCTGCCCTTCTTTCTGAAAATGGGACCAAAGAAATCCAAAATTTCTTACGAAATAAACTTCATATCATGCTCAGTACAGATTTACAAAAGCAATTTATGCAACTAAATCTCAATACCACTGAATTAGAATATAGTAGCATCTATCTAACTCATGCACTTTTTGGTGTCTGTCAAACTTGGATTGCACATGGAAAAAAAGAAAGTCCTCAAGAAATAACAGACTTCCTTATGAAAATGCTTGGTGATACAAATTGATATAAAAAGAGGAACACAGTTGTGTTCCCTTTTATCTATACTCCGCCAGTAGGACTCGAACCTACGACATCATGATTAACAGTCATGCGCTACTACCAACTGAGCTATGGCGGATAAAATAGTCCGTACGGGATTCGAACCCGTGTTACCGCCGTGAAAAGGCGGTGTCTTAACCCCTTGACCAACGGACCTTCTATCTGTAGCAGATATAACCATTATATCAATTTCTTACTAATTGTCAATCACTTTTGAGCTTTTTTCTCTAAAATATCTTTCAATTTTCTAATTTTTAATCTTGAAATAGGACAGCGATGGTCTTCATAGAAAACAACTTCTAGATTCTTTCGGTCAATTTCTCTAATATTGCCTATATTTACCAAAAATGACTTATGAGGAGAATAAAATCGCTGAGTATGTTTGTCCTTTTCCTGAATATCTGTCATTGTTCCATAGAACTCTTTTGCAAAATTCTTACCAATAATGCGTAATTTATGAGAGACACCTGTCGTTTCAATATACAAAATATCATGGTAAGGAATTTTTAAATCATTTCCCTTGTAATTGTAATCAAAATAATCTACAACATCTTCATTTTCAAGTAACATACTCTTCGTGTAGAAAATATTTTGCTCAATTCTCTTCTTAAACATCTCATCATTGATATCCTTATCGACAAAATCTAGGGCTGATACCTGGTATTTATAGGTCAAAGTCGCAAACTCTGATCGACTAGTGATAAAGACGATAATAGCGTAAGGATTGTAATGACGAATGAGCTGAGCCACTTCAAATCCCTTTTTCTCAATTCCATGAATATCAATATCTAGGAAATAAAGCTGATTTACTTCATCGTTTTCAATGTATTCTTCAAATTCACGGACTTTTCCCGTTGTCTTGTATGATATTGGAATATTCGATTCTTTCGAAATTTCATCCAATATTCTCTCTAGTCTCACTTGATGTTCAATAACATCTTCTAAAATTAAAACTTTCATTCAAATTTCCTCTTAAATCTAATGATTTGTCTAAATGTACTGCCTTCCATCTCTGTTTCTAAAATAATATTGTTGTACTTATCTAGTAGTTCTTTCACATTATTTAATCCGACTCCTCGATTTCTTCCCTTAGTGGAGAATCCTAAGGCAAATAAATCTCCTGAAGGAGTCATCGTCATTTTACATGAATTCTGAATCACAATAACTGTTTCAGTTTCCATCTTAATAACTGCTACTTCCATCTGCTTTTTATAGCTATCAGCCGATCCTTCGACAGCATTGTTCAATAAAACGCTCATGATACGAACTAAATCCAGCAGGTCTATTGGTAGTCTAGTAATTATATCTTTTACTTCAAGTGTAAACTCTACACCATTATTTCGAGCATAGACAATTGACTGAGCAACCAAACTTCGTAAAGCTGAATCTTCTATGTTGTTCAAATCAAAGTAAGTGTACTTATCTGAACGCAGTTTGTGATTAGCTTTAACCAAAACTTCATTGTAAACTCTGTCAATTTCTTGTAAATCACCACTGTCAATTGCCATCTGCATACTGACAAGCATTCCAGCATAGTCATGTCGAAAACCACGGATTTCATTATACAGTCCGACAATTTCATCTGTATAATTCTGTAAATGTTTCTGTTCAAATTTCTTCTGCTTCAAAGCAATCTCTTTCTCCATTTG
>CAKQBM010000118.1 GCA_934216185.1 uncultured Streptococcus sp.
TGATCAGGATCATCTGAAAAAGCTAGCAATTCAGCTTCTAAACGATTGAGTTTTTGATTATTTTGGACTAGATTTTCCTCTAACAGAGCTAAAGAGCTTTCTTTATCAGATTTTTCTTGGCTGAGTAAATTTCTCTTATCCTCCAAAGCAGCCAAACGAGCTTGTGCTTCCTGTTGATTCAGGGCTACTTGCTCGGACTCCAGTTTTGATAGGGCTAATTTTCTCTCTAAATCGCTAATCAAACTGGTCAAGTCCATCAAACTGCCCTGGTCTTTGGCCATTTCAGCCTGTAAATCTTGGCGTTGCTTTTTAAGAGTTTGATTTTCTTCTTCTAATTTTTGACGCTTTTGGTAATAACTGGTCAAGAGTTTCTGAACCTGAGCCAACTCTTCTTCTGTCGAGTCTAGTTCAGCCTTATTTTCCTTGATTTGAGCAACCAATACATCCAAGTAAATAGCCTTACGTTGAGCTTCCAAATCTAGAAACTTACGAGCATTCTCAGCTTGCTTCTCAAGAGGCTTGATTTGATTATCCAACTCGTAGATAATGTCCTCTAAACGATCTAGATTGTCCTGAGTTTGCTGCAGTTTGCTTTCTGTTTCTTTTCTGCGAGTCTTGTATTTCAAAACTCCTGCAGCTTCTTCGAAAATGGCACGGCGTTCTTCAGGCTTGGAGTTGAAAATCTCCTCAACCTTCCCTTGGGAAATGATGGAGAAGGAATCTCGTCCCAAACCTGTATCCAAGAAAAGATCATGAATATCACGCAGACGGACTTTCTTGCCGTCAATCTTGTATTCGCTATCTCCACTACGATAGATATGGCGTTCTACCCTGATTTCTTGACCAGCATCCTTGATAAATCCGTCATGATTATCCAGAGTCACAACTACAGAAGCATAATTGAGCGGTTTGCGACTCTCTGTTCCGGCAAAGATGACATCCGGCATCTTGCCACCACGAAGACTCTTGACACTAGACTCCCCCAAGGCCCAACGCAGACTTTCTGTAATATTCGACTTCCCAGATCCATTGGGTCCAACGACTGCCGTCACACCTTGGTCAAAGACGACCTTGGTCTTATCAGCAAAAGACTTGAATCCCTGAATTTCGATTTCCTTTAAATACATGAATCCAGCCCTTTCTCAACGGCATTTTTGGCAGCTTCCTGCTCTGCTAATTTCTTAGAACGACCTTGACCTTGACCAATGCTCTTACCTTCAACTAGAACTTCTACATTAAAGACCTTATCATGGGCAGGACCCGTTTCAGAAATCACCTGATAACGGATAGCCACATCGCCATTGACCTGAAGTAACTCTTGGAGATGGGTTTTGTAGTCTGTAATCATCTCAAACTCGCCTGCTTCAACCTTAGGAATCATAACTTGATAGATAAATTCCTTGACCTTGGCCACATCCTTATCCAAAAGAAGGGCACCAAGAAAGGCCTCAAAGGCATCACCAAGAATGGTATCACGATTGCGCCCACCAGACTTTTCTTCCCCCTTACCCAGCTTGATAAACTGATCAAACTGGCAATCACGCGCAAAACCAGCCAAACTTTCCTCGCGGACAATCATGGCACGGAGTTTAGACAAGTCACCCTCAGGCTTTTTAGGATATTTTTTATACAGATATTCTGAAATCAATAACTGTAGAACAGCGTCTCCTAAAAATTCCAAGCGTTCATTGTGTGAAATTTTTAAGAGGCGGTGCTCATTGGCATAACTCGTATGAGTAAAGGCAGTCTCCAGTAACTTTTTGTCTGCAAATTCGATTGCAAAATGGTTCTTTAGTACAGTTTGTAATTCTTTCATACCAACCTCTTTCTAACTGATAACAGTCCTTTTTATTATATCAAAAAAAGCCCCCTGAGTCACTTTAAAACGGGACTGGAGAGGATTTGGGCATTCTTTAGACAGAGATTTACAGTTTTATACTCAATGAAAATCAAAGAGCAAACTAGGAAGCTAGCCACAGGCTGCTCAAAGCACTGCTTTGAGGTTGTAGATAAGACTGACGAAGTCAGCTCAAAGCACTGCTTTGAGGTTGTGGATAGAACTGACGAAGTCAGCTCAAAACATGATTTTGAGGTTGTAGATGAAGCGACGCTGACGTGGTTTGAAGAGATTTTCGAAGAGTTTTAGGGACACATTTAGAGCAGTGTAAAGAAAAAAGCCCTATTTAAAGGCTTTTTTAGGATGTTTACATCCACCCTGAGGGAATCGAACCCCCATCTCAAGAACCGGAATCTTACGTGATATCCATTACACTAAGGGTGGAAACTTGTTTTATTATAACAGAAATTTGCTCTAATAACAAGTTTTTTTCTGGTCAGATAGCCCGTCTTAGTGGGAAGCATCCCCATTCCAGATAGAGTTTTTCACGATCACGTAATCAACGTGTTTAAGGTCAGCAACCTGACGTCCACCTGCGTATGAAATAGCACTTTGAAGATCCTGTTCCATCTCAGTCAAAGTATCTTGCAAATGACCTTTGGCAGGAAGCAAGATACGTTTTCCTTCGACGTTTTTATAAGCTCCTTTTTGGTATTGAGAAGCTGAACCATAGTATTCTTTGAACTGTTCACCATCAACTTCAATCGTTTTCCCTGGACTTTCGATATGTCCTGCAAAGAGGGAACCAATCATGACCATGCTAGCACCGAAACGGATAGACTTGGCAATGTCACCGTGAGTACGAATTCCTCCATCAGCGATAATCGGTTTACGCGCAGCCTTAGCACACCAGCGTAGAGCAGCCAACTGCCAACCACCTGTACCAAAACCAGTCTTGACCTTGGTGATACAAACCTTACCAGGACCGATTCCAACCTTAGTCGCATCCGCACCAGCATTTTCCAATTCACGTACAGCTTCTGGTGTTCCCACATTTCCAGCAATGACAAAAGTATCTGGCAATTCTTTCTTGATATGCTGAATCATAGAAATCACGCTATCTGCATGACCATGGGCAATGTCAATCGTGATGTATTCTGGAGCATCAGCCTTGAGCTGGCTAACAAAATCATACTCATAGTCCTTAACACCGACAGAGATAGAAGCAATGAGCCCTTGATCATGCATGCGCTTGATAAAAGGAATTCGTCCTGCTTCATCAAAACGATGCATAATGTAGAAGTAACCACCTTTAGCCAGTTGCTCTGCTACATTTTCATCCAAAATCGTCTGCATATTAGCTGGCACAACAGGTAGTTTAAAAGTGTGATTTCCTAGCGTGACGCTTGTGTCTGCTTCTGCACGGCTTTTAATCACACATTTATTTGGAATCAATTGAATATCTTCGTAATCAAAAATTGGAAATTCATTTAACATATCGATGTCTCGTTTCTTTTGTAATGACCTACCTATGCTCTCGCATCACTACGTCTTTTCCGACGTTTCCTTAATCAATTATAAATCAAAGTACAGTTTTTGTCAAATAATGTTATAAATTAAAAAATATAGTTCGGATTTTATTGTATGAATAACAATAAAAAGTGGAGAGATTATTTTATCCCCACTTCTTCTCTATCCTAATAATACTCACCCTGACGGTAGTCCCATGAGTTAAAGGTATCTGAGAGATGCATCATGATTTTATCAATGTCAAGCCCTTTGCGGATCACAACTGGGGCTGGTGATGTTGAACGAGCTCCTCCTTGTTCTGGGATGAGTTTGCCGTCTTTATCAACCATAGAGACCATCACACCTTGCTCGTAGCGAGTTTCAATCGTTTTGTCAGGCTGGATTGATGCCACATAGTCGTCTGCCTCGATAACAAGGTCAACTGCCCCTTCGATGCGTTCTCCGATACCTTCTACCTTACCACGATTTCCTTTTCCAGATGGGTTAGCTGATGAGGCATAAACCATCTTGCCTTCTTCCCAAAGTTTAGCGGCCAATTGTTCACCAGCTTTCCCAAACTTGATAACAAAGCAGCTAGTACCACGGACGTCCGTCATAAGTTCTTCACGGCCATCACCGTATGCTTTGAGTTTTTCAAAGGCTTCTGGTTTCCAAGGAAGGATACAACCAAGAAGAATATCTTCATCCCAATGTTTTTGGTAGAAGGCTTCAATTTCTGGGTTGAGTTGTGCTAAAGCACGAAGCTCATCCATGCTACCGCAGAGAACAACACCTGGTTTGTTACGATTACGCTCTTTAGCTGCGAACTTGCGTTCAAGACCTGCCTTGTCACTAGTCATGATGATATAACCAACTTTTGTAGGGCAAACGATACATCCGCCCTCACCTTTTAAAATGTCGTAGCCTTCTTGTGAAAGTGTTCCGTTCCATTGAATGTGTTTTGTCATAGTTCTATTTCCTTTTCTATTTTTCTTCTAATCCTGCCAGTAGGCTGGTCGTTGTTTTTCATAAGCAGCAATCAAATCTTCATACTGCAAGGTAATACCGATATCATCCAAACCATTTAAGAGTTTGTGTTTCCATTCTCTATCGATTTCAAAAGTGAATTCTCCAATTGGTGAGATGATTTTTTGTTGTTCCAAGTCCACAGTTACCTGATCACTTGGTTGTAGCTGGGCTAGTTTCTCTCTAACCTCTCTGGGCTGAACGATTGGTAACATGCCATTATTGAGTTCATTATTATAATGAATATCACCGAAAGATCCTGCAATCACGACCTTAAAACCGTAGTCCGCTAGGGCCCAAGCAGCGTGTTCCCTCGAAGACCCTGCGCCGAAGTTATCCCCTGAAATGAGAATACTAGCTTTCCGATATTCAGGTCGGTTAAAGACAAAGTCTGGGTCCTCAGTATACTTGTCATCCAGATAACGCCAAGCATACATGAGGTACTTACCAAAGCCTTTTTTATCAATTAACTTGAGAAACTGCTTGGGAAGGATTTGATCAGTATCGATATTATCATTCATGAGAGGAACGGTCGTTCCCGTATAAACTGTAAATTTCTCCATATCCTCTCCTTACTGGGCTTCTGGCATTTGCCGAACATCTACGAAGCGCCCTGCAATAGCTGCCGCAGCTGCCATGGCTGGACTGCAGAGATGGGTCTTAGCACCAAAGCCTTGTCTATCTTCAAAGTTTCGATTGCTGGTTGAGGCACAGTGGACACCATCAGGTACCTTGTCAGGATTCATCCCTAGGCACATAGAACAACCTGGATCTCTCCACTCAAAGCCAGCATCTAGGAAAACCTTGTCCAAGCCCAACTTCTCAGCAGCTCGTTTTACAGGACGAGAGCCTGGAACCACGATAGCCGTTAAGTTAGGAGCAATTTTCTTTCCTTTGACAAATCGAGCCGCCAGCTGCAAGTCACTGAGACGAGCATTAGTACATGAGCCAATAAAGATATAGCCTAGTTCAATATCCGCTGGCTTTTGACCAGGCTCCAAACCCATATAATTGTAGGCTC
>CAKQBM010000119.1 GCA_934216185.1 uncultured Streptococcus sp.
CTCTAAAATCCAGACAATCTGATCAATCCCGTGGGTCGGATAAACTAAATTGTGGGCTTTTATGTTCAAGGGATATAGGGCTTGGTAAGTCTTTCGTTCGCGGTCAACCGCCATTTTAAAGTCAGAGCTAGAAGTCGGTTCCTTCGATACAATTTCATAACTCTTTTCCTCAGCTTGCCACTGCAAATAGTAGGCTTCTTTCCAGCGTCCTTCTTTTAACAAAGCCAGAATTTCTTTCTTTTGAGTCAAAAGATTTTTTTGCGATTCTAAATTACTTTCAGCAATCTGGTATTCCTCCGAGCTGGTGTCAGATATTTGGGAGAGTTTCTCTTCATATCCATTGATGACTCTCTCACGGTCTACAAGACTAGTTTCCAACTCTCTCTCCAAGCTGACGGAGTTTGCAGTCTGACTATTAAAATAAAAGGTAACACCGAGTCCAGATACAAATAAAGCTAAGATAATCCAGTTTAAGCGACTTTTGAAAACTTTTTTTAATAAAAATAGACTAACATCTTTCATAAACTAAACCTCTTCTATCTGCCCCTGATGAATGGTTACTACTCTATCGCAGACATCAACCAACTCTTCCTTATAGTGGGAACTTAAAAGAACCAGCTGTTCTTGTCTATCAATTTGCGCCAGCCTATCAAAAAACTTCTGTCGATAATACTCATCTAAGCCATTTGTAATCTCATCCATGAGCCAGCATTTCGCCTGGCTGAGAAAATACATGGCAATCACCAAGCGTTGCTTCATGCCTAAGGAATACTTGCGAATGGGAAGACTGATATAGTCAGACATTTCCCAATAGGCAATTTCATCCCTCAAGTTCAGACCTGACTTCCAGATGTTTTTGATAAGACGAAGGTAGTCCATCCCACTTAAGTTTTCATCCAGCCATTCAATACTCTCATAATAAAATAAAGAAGGAGGGGCTGCGATATTTCCACTACTTA
This sequence comes from uncultured Streptococcus sp., assembly GCA_934216185.1. Taxonomy (GTDB): domain Bacteria; phylum Bacillota; class Bacilli; order Lactobacillales; family Streptococcaceae; genus Streptococcus. Next base: position 960 of record CAKQBM010000119.1, read on the forward strand.
TAGGAATTAAATTGCTAATGGCGCGGAACAGTGTCGTCTTTCCAGAGCCATTTATAGCAAGAATACCATAAATCCTACCCTTTTCAAATGTAAAATCAACATCTTGTAAGATGACTTGTCGCGTTTTTAAGGTCACATGAGTAAGCTGCAACATATCTAGCCCTCCTTTTTGGATTAATAGCCTCTGCTGTAGTAGTTTAGTACCTCATAACAATCGTAGTTCCAACCAGAACCAATTTTATATTCAGAATATCTGTCATAACGATACCATAACAGGAGATTAATATAGTTATATCTCTAGCAATTCATACTAGACTTATAGTAGGTATTCCAATCATACCTATAAGTTTTAAGAACGCTCACAGCAGATATACTGGACTGAAAAAGACCAATAATCATAAACTAACTAATTAAACGATTTTTACTAATTTTTAATGGTTTTATATCATCAATATCGAATACGCTTTCATTATATCGTTTTTATCATTATTATGCAACAGATTTTTAGTTTATTTTACTAATATATAGTATTTATCCTTCCTATCGAACACTTTCGATTTTCCAACTTTTCCACCCCTTAAAGCGTGTAGCTCCTTGATGGTCAGTTCGGTAAACTTTACTATTGATACCTTCCAGTCGTGTCAAGGTTTCCTGATGGGGGAGTTTGGTTCGATTGCTCTTTCCAACTGAGATAAGAGTAAGCTCTGGTTTGAGTTTTTCTAGAAAGGCTGAACTTGATGATTTTTTAGAGCCATGTTGGCCAGCTTTCAAAACATCCACTTCTAGGTCAGAATATTGCCTCAGCAAGTCCTTCTCTCCTTTCTCCTCCAAGTTTCCTGTGAAGAGGAAGTGCTTATCCAAGAGTTTCCCATACAGAACTATGGAATCTTCATGACCTCCATCTCCAATTTTCCTTGGAGATAAGACTTCTAACTGACCTCCGAAAATTGGCAAGTTCTCTCCAACTGTCACACTGCGCACCTTTGTTTTAGTAGCCTCTAGTTCTGCCACAAATTCCTTCTGTTTCAAACTGCCTTTTGACACTAAAATTTCGCCTACATGGAATGCCTTGGTCACCTCCAACAAATCGCCAATATGCTCCTTGTCTGTGTTGGTTAAAATCAGCTGGTCAATCTTGGCCACTCCACGACTTTTGAGGTAGGGAATCAAGGTTCGCTGGGCATTGCTAGTCGTTACCTTTTCTTGCCAAGCCTCAATTTTCTTATTTGACTCTGCCTTGCCACCTACATCTATGAGAATGGTCTTACCGGTTACATCCCGTAGGAAAATACTCTCGCCTTGTCCCACATCCAGCATGGTGATTTCATTTTCCAGCGGATGCTTGCTTAAGAAAAAGAGACTAACAATAAGTAAGCTGAATCCAGCTGCTCTTTTGGTATTTTTCCTCAAATCATAAACTAATGCCAAGGAAATTAACAATAAGATTAAAAGCCATGCATTGGGTTGTCCAAAGACAAGCGGTCTACTTGCTACCTGCGATACTAAGCGAATCATTCCCTCTAACCATTCAAAGATAAAATTCAGCTGAATGACTGGATAGAGAAAGGAAAGGACAAATAAGACAGACAAGAGCGGTAAGAAGACCATGTCAAATAGAAAGGAAAAGACAAAAGTCAAAAGGATGGACCAAGGTTGAAATTCCGCAAAATAGAAGGATAGAATAGGCAATATGCCCAAGGAGATGACTAGACTTTCACTAGTAACAGCCTTGAGCCCCTCCCCTTCTTTGCTGGTCATGGTCAAGATAAAAGCATAAGCGCAAGACAAAACTCCTCCTGCAGTCAGGAAAAAGTTGGGCATGATGATAAAGAGGACAAGCACCGTCAAGGCAAAATTATCCAAGCCCTTAACACCATGTTGAGCCAGTAGCTTCTGCAAGAGACTACGAATGACTGATGCTGAAAATCCTGTCAGCCCTGCATAGATAAGGGAAAAGGGATAAGTCAGCCATTTCAACTTTTCTTGAGTCAATCCCAATCGCAAAAGTAGTTTCTTAAAGCCATCCATGAAAAATCCTACCTGCATGCCCGACAAGGCAAAAAGGTGGATAATCCCGAGACTGGAATAAAGCTCATTCATCTCCTCAAAGTCGGTGTCCAGATGTCCTAGCAAGAGTCCTGTCATGTAATTGCGCATAGGGTCTGGAAAGTGTATCTTAATCCAAACTACAGCCTTTCGACGTAAACTGGACAGGTTTTCACCTATATCCCAACTGCCAACCTTTTGAAGTGACTGGATACTCTTGATAGTCAGTATCTGGTATATTCCTTGAGTTTTCAGATAGGCTTGGTAATCAAAACCACCAAAATTTCTCTGCCCTTCTGGCTCCGAAAGCTTCCCTTCTAGTCCGATCTCATGAAGGTCGGTTAAAGCTTGAAAGGCTTCTTTCTCCTCCTCGGACTGGAGTTTATAATAGACTTGAAAAATGCGTCCATCAGACTTGCCACGAAAGGATAGGCTACCTCCATTGACCTTAATAGTGTCAGGCAAAATCCGTACCCTTTCAACAGAATCCGCTAGGTTTTGACTCGCTTGACTCTGTTGCCAAGTTTGAAACAGAAACCAAAATCCAAAGATTCCGCAAATTATTAGAACTTTAGCAGCAGATTTCCAAGGAAATTGGAAAAAGAGACAGACTAACAGAAAAACAAAGCCCAATAAAGCAAGATAAGATGCTGAGACAATGGCGTAGTAAAGCCAAAGTAATAGAAAACTCAGATAAATTAGGGGAATAGGGATGTTCTTAATCCACTGTAACATAATCTTTTAACTTTTCTATGGTCTTGGCACCAATGCCAGAGACCTTTTTGAGCTCGTCTACTGACTTGAACTTCCCATTTGTTTCACGATGATCGATAATATCCTGAGCTCGTTTTCCTCCCAGTCCCTTGACCTGTTTAATCTCTTCCAGACTGGCCTTGTTAATATTGACCTTCTTTTCCTTGCTTGTTGAAGAAGCCGTCCCAGAACCTGCCTGCTGACTAGCTGATTCTTCTCCCTTAGTTGGAACATAAACCAGAGCCTCATCACTAATTTTCTGAGCTAGATTGAGCGACTTGCTGTCTGCTTGCTCTGTCAAGCCACCAGCCTTCTGAACAGCGTCATTGACTCTACTACCTACAGGCAAATCATAAATCCCTGGTGATTTGACAGCACCTTTCACATCTACTGTGATTAGATCTTGTTCAACCGGTTCTTCCTTTTCTTCCTTCTTCACATCCTTTTCAGTCGATGAATCCTTGGAAACAGCTGCAACTTCAGCCTGCAAATTCGTTTCCTTGACAGGTGTTTGTGGAGATGGTTTTAGCAGGAAAAATCCTCCTACAAGTAAGCCCAGACCAGTACAGATGACAATGATTTTATACTCTTTTATTTTCTCGATAATTGCTTCCATATTTTCTCCTCTCTTAGATTATTCGTAAGAGGAAGAAAAAACAGTCGAAAATTTCTTTTCAACTGCTTATTTATTTGCAAAATAGTCTTCCTTGGTCAAGACATAATGAACTCTTGTAACGATTCGGCCTTCTTCATGCTGGTCCATACAAGCATATGGTTCTGCATGAGAAAAACGCATGCCTGATTTCTCCATGACCTTTCCAGATGCAGGATTGTCCTTATCGTGTAAAGCAACTAACTTATTCATTCCTATCTTCTCAAAAGCTAGCTCAATTACGGCACGATTGGCTTCTGTCGTTAATCCTTGATTCCAATACTTTTTATTGATAATGTAGCCAATAGCTGCCTTCTTAAGAACAGGATCAATCTTGTGCAAGTCAATGGTTCCAATAAATTTGCCATTACTTTTTAGTTCTATTCCCCACCGTCCCAAGGGATTGGCCAAGTAGAACTGAGCAATGTTATTCTTGGTTTCTTCCAAACTTTGATTTGTTGGAAAAGTGTAGCGCGTATTTTCTCTGTCTGAGGCATACTCAAACATAGCTTCCGCATCATCCAAGGTTACAGGTCGGAGCAATAAATGCTCCGTTTCTATATACGGATACTGGGCAAATTTTACAAAAATTGATTCCATAGGATTCCACCACTTGAAAAGTTTCTAACTAAGATAAGGATATTGAATGAAATATTTAAAAAACAAATTTATACTTGGTATTAAGATAACTTTAAGTACAAAAGAACTATCCCTCAGATAGAGGTTGAGGATCTAATTCTTCACTCTCTTCTTTTTTAACCGGTGCTGGTTCATAAGCTCGGATAATCTGAGCGACAACTGGATGGCGAACCACATCCTTGGCTGAAAAATGAACAAAGTCAATCTGGTGAATGTTCTTGAGTTTCTCTTGAGCATCAATCAAACCGGACTTGAC
>CAKQBM010000120.1 GCA_934216185.1 uncultured Streptococcus sp.
AGCCTGTCCATCCTTAATATCAATTGCTGGTAGAATTTGCATCTCCCCTACCATCCTTTCTAACTAAAAAGTCTTTGTTCTCACGAGCTTCTAGGCTTTGCATAAACCTACAAATTTTTCAATAATACCTAAACCAATATCTCCTGATTTTTCGGGATGAAATTGAGCTCCATAAACATTGTCTTTATGGATCATGGCTGGCACCTCGATGCTATAATCTGCGGTAACATCAATGTATTGACTAGGAACATCCGTGAAATAACTATGAACGAAGTAGACAGCTTGGCCGTCTAAACCATCTGTCAAAGGGCTGGCTTGCTTAACAGCCAAATCATTCCACCCCATATGTGGGACAGGTCGCTCCTTGCTGGCTGGAATAGCACGACAGACACCTGGAATAAAGCCGAGACCATCTGTTTCTTCATGTTCTAGACCTTTTTCCGTTAAAATCTGCATGCCTAAGCAAATTCCTAAAAGTGGAACTCCCTGTGCGACAGCCTCTTTGATAACAGCTACCAAGCCTCTTCGCTCAAGCTCTGCCATGGCTGTTGGATAAGCACCTACACCAGGTAAAATCAATCCATCAGCCGCTAAGATTTTGTCTTTATCGGCAGACAATTCTGCCGTCACACCGATTTTTTCAAGGGCACGCAGAACATTTGCGGTATTCCCTGCATCGTAATCAATGACGATAATCATAGCATCCCCTTTGTCGAGTTTACGCCGTGAATGTCAGGATTGATTGTGATGGCTTCACGCAAGGCACGTCCTGTTGCCTTGAAGAGACTTTCTGACTTGTGGTGGTTATTTTTTCCGTGGAGAATCTTGAGGTGGAGATTCATTTGAACATTGAAAGCCAAGGCTTGGAAGAATTCTTCAACCAGTTCTGTGTCAAAATTACCCAACTTTGGATTATCAAAACTAGCATCAAAGACCAAGAAGCTACGTCCAGACAAGTCTAAACTTGCCATGCCGAGGGTTTCATCCATAGGGACAAAAGCCGTTCCATAACGGTTGATACCTGCTTTGTCGCCCAAGGCCTCTTTAAGGGCTTGCCCAAGGACAATACCAACATCTTCAACGGTGTGGTGACTATCAACCCAAAGGTCACCATCAGCCTTTACCACCAAAGACATACGACCATGGCGGGCAAACAAGGTCAACATGTGGTCAAAAAATCCGACACCTGTTTGAATGTCTACTGGTTCTTGAGCATCCAAATTAAGGCTTAACTTAATTTTGGTTTCAAAGGTATTACGTTCAATTTCTGCTTGTCTCATAACTGCTTCCTCTACTCTCTCAATTATTGTCGTTTCTGACTTCAATAGCCTTGGCGTGGGCCTGCAAGCCTTCCGCATAAGCCAAGGTTGTGATATCGTGCTCAGCCTTATTGACTGCTGCCTTATCGTATTGCGTATATTGGATACGTTTGACAAAATCGTGCACGCCTAAAGCTGATGAAAATCGGCTGGTTGCTGTCGTTGGAAGAACGTGATTGGCACCAGCATAGTAGTCACCAATTGGTTCACTGGTAAAGTGACCAAGAAAGACGGAACCAGCATTTTCCACTTTTTCCAAGTAATCATAAGCATTGTCCATAGCAATTTCCAAATGTTCTGGCGCAACCAAGTTCATGAGTTCGAACATGGCATCTGTATCATTGGCAATAATAATACGGCCGTTATTTTCGACAGATGGACGAGCAATCGCCTCACGTGGCAAAAGCTTGAGTTGACATTCAATCTCACTTTCAACCGCATCAGCCAAGGCTTCAGAATCTGTTACCAAAATGGCGCGTGCGCGTGTGTCATGCTCTGCTTGAGACAAGAGGTCAGCTGCCACATAGGTTGGATTGGCACTACTATCAGCAATGACACCAATTTCTGATGGACCTGCAATCATATCAATACCGACAATACCGTAAACTTGCTTCTTAGCAGTTGCCACGAAAATATTTCCGGGACCTGTAATCTTGTCCACCTTTGGAATCGTTTCTGTACCAAAGGCCAAGGCCGCAACCCCTTGAGCCCCACCAACTTGGTAAATGCTATCCACACCGGCCAATTTAGCGGCTACCAGAATCGCAGGAACAAAGTGCTCTTGAGGCGGCGTAATCATAATAATCTCTTTAACCCCAGCAATTTTAGCAGGAATAACATTCATAAGAACTGATGACGGATAAGCCGCAGTTCCTCCAGGCACATAGACACCCACACGATTGATAGGACGAATCAATTGACCACGAATAACACCCTCGCTTGGTTGGTCCTCAAAACCAGTTTCCAACTGATGTTTATGATAGGATTCAATGTTTTCTTTGGCATTAACTAGGGCTTGGTAAACCTCTGGATCAATCTCTTTAAAGGCTTGATCAATCAAGTCCTGTCCAACTTCAAAATCAGTCAAGTCAACCTTATCAAATTTAGCTGAATAGTCACGAAGGGCCTCGTCCCCACGTTTTTTAACGTCTTCAATAATGGCTTGAACCGTACTTTCAACGTCTCTATTTTCTTTTGAGAGTTCCAATTGCTCCTGATAAAGAAGCTCCGCAATTTCTTTATTTGTTCCAGTTAATCGTTTCATTCGAACGGTACCTCCTCGTTCCCTACAAGTGATTCAATCTTACAAATGAATGGTAGAACTTCCTTGTTATTTTTCAAAGAAGCCTTATTAACAATCATTCGTGCTGAGATCCGGCAAATATCTTCATAAACCTTTAAGCCATTAGCAACAAGGGTATTCCCTGTTTCCACAATATCGACAATGGCATCTGCTAGACCAATGACCGGGGCAATCTCAACACTCCCTTGAATCGAAATGATCTCAACATCCTCACCCTTTTGATTAAAATAGTCCGTCGCAATGGTTGGATACTTGGTGGCGATACGTTTACGCTTATGGTCATCGGGATTATAGTCTTCTGTTGACGCTACGGAGAATTTACAAAGGCCAAAATTAAGATCCAACATTTCCAAATAGCCTGTCGGATGTTCAACTAGAACGTCCTTTCCAACAATCCCAATATCTGCGACACCATGTCGGACATAAGTGGTCACATCTGGTGCTTTGACCAGGAGAAAACGGAAACGGTTGTCAGGACTTTCGAAAATTAAATTACGGCCCTTATCAGCCATGAAGGACATGTCAAAGCCAGCTTTTTCTAGTAATGTAACTGTATCTTTCTCAATACGTCCCTTGGTCAAGGCAATTATGATTTGATTGCTAGTCATCCAAGTCACCTCCAAATTCCACATCATCATGTACCGCTCGATAGACCGAGTCGACATCAATGGCCCAACCAACCGCTGTTAATTCAGTAGCACCGAAGCGCTCAAAGAGTTTATCGTAGCGACCACCTGATACAAAGGCATCCGGTACCTTGTCACCAAAGACCTTAAACATCATGCCCGTGTAGTAAGGCACTGCTGGCAATTGAGCCAAATCAAGCGTCGTCTCTGGAAGACTATCTGATAAGCGATTGGTTAAGACTTCCAAACTATCAAGAGCCGTCAAAAAGGCTTCACTGTCTGTTAACTGTCTTGCCTTAGCCAAAACTTCCTTTGTCTCACCAAACAAGAAAGGTAATTGCTCTAAGACCTTGTCATATTGGCTTGGATTTTCTTTGGTGAATTCCTTGAGGCCTGTGATTGATTTGTCACGGATATAGGCCGCCAACTCTGCTTCTTTTACAGCTGGAAGGTCTAATTCTTCAAAAATGAGTTGCAAAAGGCGAGCATGTGAAAATTCAAACTTGTAATTTTTGACACCTGCCACATCCAGGGCCTCCTTAGCAGATACCACAGCTTCCTCCATGGCCTGGTGAACAGGAAATCCTATAATTTCAATACCAGCTTGCGTATGCTCATTGGACAAGCCACGCATCTCCTCATTGTAGTTAAAGACCTTTCCAGAGTATGAAAATTTTATGGGTGTATGAACTTGAGTCGAAGCAATCACGCGCCCGATTTGACTGGTAATATCAGGACGTAGGCTAACAAGGTCTCCATTTTTATCAAAGAAATTATAGTTACCATTGTCCACCACATCACTAAAGACTTCAAAATGCTCCAAGGTTGGTGTTTCAATCCGAAGGAAACCCTTTATCATCAACAAGTCACAGATACGATGTTCAATCTGATACATGGTACGGGCACGTTTGAAAAGTTTATCGTGCATTCCTAAGGCTAATGTCGTTTTTTTCATGCTTGTAACTCCTGTATTGTCATTAATACGCGCTCCATCTCATCCTGAGTTCCAATAGAAATGCGTAGTCTATCTGAAATGCGCTCCACTTTTGGAAAATAACGGACATAAATTTTCTTACTTTGGAGATAGTCAAACAATTGACCCGCAGTCACTCCGTATGGTTTCACCAAAATAAAATTAGTTTTTGAAGGAAGAACATCAAAACCAATTGCCTGCAATTCTTGGCTAAACCAGTCACGTGTTGCCATAATCTTAGAGCAACTATCCTCATAATAATCCCAAGACTTAACGGCTGCAGTCGCCAAAACTTCTGCGATGCTATCCACATTATAGGGATTAACTGAATTCTTTACTGCATTAATCACAGCCATAAGTTTAGGACTTCCGATGCCGTAACCGACACGCAGACCAGCAAGGGAGGCATCCTTAGAAAAGGTCCTTGTGATAAACACATTGTCATACTTTTCTAGGAGCGGTAGGGCCGTCTCCCCACCAAAGTTAATATAGGCTTCGTCAATAATCACAACTACTGACTGATTAGCCTTTACAATCTCCTCAATTTGATCTAGCGACTTATAAATACCTGTTGGCGCATTTGGGTTAGTAAGGACAATCCCACCATTTTCAACCAGATAATCTTGACTATCAATCTCAAATGAAGAGGTCAAGGGCACTTCTCTAAAAGGAATGTGGTACAAATCTGCCCATACCTTGTAAAAACCATAGGTCAAATCTGGAAACAAGACTTCTTCCTCACTGTTAAAGAAAGCTAGGAAAGCCATTGACAGGATATCGTCTGACCCATTTCCAATAATCACTTGATCAGTAGGCACACCTAGCTGTTCAGATAAGGCCTGACGTAAAGCCGCTTGATCCAAAGTCGAATACTTGCGTAACTGATGGGCATCAAAGGATGCTAAAGCCTGATGGACTGCTGGACTTGGTCCATAGGCATTTTCATTAGTATTCAACTTAATGATATTTTTCTCAGTGGGCTGACTGCCCGCTACATAGGGTTCAATCTTTCGTAATCCTTTGATTTCCATAGTTTATCCTTTCTCTTTAACTCTGACCAT
>CAKQBM010000121.1 GCA_934216185.1 uncultured Streptococcus sp.
ATAAAGGCCTTGGCCTTATCAACTGCCTGGTAAAGACTTCTGCCCTTGGCTAGTTCAGCCGTAATCACTGCAGCAAAGGTACATCCAGTACCATGGGTATGACAGGTTTGAATTCTTGGGCTTTCCCAGACAAATTGCTCATCCTTGGTAAAGAGGAAGTCTTTGGCACTGCCTTCGAGATGACCACCTTTGATGACTACAGACTGAGGACCAAATTCTTTTAAAATCAGGCGACCGGCATGTTGCATGTCTTCGGAATCATGGATTGAAAAACCAACAATCTCTTCTGCCTCAGGAAGATTGGGTGTGATGATGGTTGCAAGTGGAAGCAGATTTGTTTTTAGGTAGGTTCTGGCACTGGTATCAATCAGGGTGTCTCCGCTCGTAGCGACCATAACAGGGTCAAGTACATAGGGACAATCCAGCTTTTTAAGATAGGGCTGGATGATTTCCATTATTTCAGTAGTTGCCAACATCCCAGTTTTTACAGCCTGAGGCTTGATATCCGAAAAGACACTCTCCAATTGGGCTTTCAACATTTGAGGAGAAACGTGCTCGATTAGCTGAACGCCTCTGGTATTTTGAGCGACAAGACTTGTCACAACAGCCATTCCATATACATCTCTAGCTTGGAATGACTTTAAGTCAGCCATAATGCCAGCACCACCGCTAGGGTCAGTCCCTGCAATTGTCAAAGCAACGGGTAAATAAGTCATCTAAAACCTCCCAACCAACTGAAGTTTGTATTCTTAAGAACAAGCTGGTCTGTTTTAGAAAGGTAATAGAAGACTGATAGTCCCCATTATCATTTCCACTTCCATCAGCTAGCATTACCTAGATTGAGTCAGAGGGATCTAACAGTCGTTAATCTCAGCTTTACGCACCCCTAGTGGTTGTTTTCTTTTTTCTTTAGTATAGCATATTTTTATAATTTATATAGTAAAAATTGACTGAAAATCGTTTTTCAAATGATTAAAATTCTATTTTTCAAAGAAAAGATTAATTTTATAGTTGACAAATGTAGATTTTCGGAGTATACTAATAACTGTAATCGACAAATGTAGATTTAGGAGGTGTAATTATGCAGATTTCAGATGCAGAATGGCAGGTCATGAAGATTATTTGGATGCAAGGAGAGCAGACCAGTACGGATTTGATCAGGGTTCTGACGGAGCGGTTCGACTGGTCCAAGTCAACCATTCAAACTCTTTTGGCTCGTTTGGTTGAGAAAGAGTGTCTGACAAGGAAAAAAGAAGGCAAGTTCTTTGTCTATTCAGCCCTTTTAACTTTGGATCAAAGTCGGGATTTACTTGTCCAAGATATCAAGGACAAGGTTTGTTCTCGTAGAATTAAGAACTTGTTGTCTGATTTGATTGCTGAATGTGATTTTACTCAGGCTGACTTGGAATACTTGGAAGCTGTGATTTCTGAGAAGAAATCAAGCGCTGTAACAGAAGTAAAATGTAATTGTATGTAAAGGAGACGTCATGTTAAATAGTATTGTAACCATTGTTTGTATTGCCCTTATTGTGTTTATCTTGTTTTGGTTTTTCAAAAAGCCTGAAAAATCTGGACAGAAGGCCCAGCAAAAAAAGGGCTACCAAGAGATTCGAGTGGAGGTCATGGGGGGCTATACGCCTGAGTTGATTATCCTCAAGAAATCAGTGCCAGCCCGCATTGTCTTTGACCGCAAGGATCCTTCACCATGTTTGGATCAAATTGTTTTTCCAGACTTTGGTGTACATGCAGACCTTCCTATGGGTGAAGAATATGTAGTGGAAATCACACCTGAGCAGGCTGGAGAGTATGGTTTCTCTTGTGGCATGAACATGATGCACGGCAAGATGATTGTAGAGTAGGAGTAAATGATGACAGAAATTGTGAAAGCAAGCTTAGAAAATGGCATTCAAAAAATCCGTATCCGAGCTGAAAAAGGCTATCATCCAGCCCATATCCAGCTTCAAAAAGGGATTCCAGCTGAGATTACATTTCATCGCGCCACTCCTTCAAACTGTTATAAGGAAATTCTTTTTGAAGAAGAAGGCATCTTGGAACCAATCGGCGTAGATGAGGAGAAAGTCATTCGTTTTACACCTCAAGAATTAGGCCAACATGAATTTTCTTGTGGCATGAAGATGCAAAAGGGGAGTTATACCGTAGTTGGGAAGACTCGAAAATCTCTATCACTTTTACAGCGTTTTTGGATTACTAGTATCTTTACTGTGCCTCTTGTGATTCTCATGATTGGGATGTCGACAGGAGGAATTAGTCACCAAGTCATGCGTTGGGGAACCTTTTTAGCCACAACACCGATCATGCTAGTAGCAGGTGGTCCTTATATCCAAAGTGCTTGGGCTAGTTTTAAAAAGCACAATGCCAACATGGATACCTTGGTTGCTCTGGGAACCCTAGTGGCCTATTTCTATAGCTTAGTTGCCCTCTTCGCTGGCCTCCCCGTTTACTTTGAAAGTGCTGCATTTATCTTCTTCTTCGTTCTTATGGGAGCCGTTTTTGAGGAGAAAATGCGGAAAAATACTTCCCAAGCTGTGGAGAAATTACTTGACTTGCAGGCTAAAACTGCAGAAGTCTTGCGTGAGGATAACTATGTTCAAGTTCCTTTGGAGCAAGTCAAGGTAGGTGACCTGATTCGAGTGCGTCCCGGTGAAAAGATTGCGGTTGATGGTGTCGTAGTAGAAGGTATCTCTAGTATTGATGAGTCTATGGTGACAGGTGAGAGTCTGCCTGTGGACAAGACAGTTGGAGATACTGTGATTGGCTCCACCATCAATAATAGTGGAACACTTGTTTTTAGAGCAGAAAAAGTTGGCTCAGAGACTGTTTTGGCTCAGATTGTGGATTTTGTGAAGAAAGCTCAGACAAGTCGTGCGCCGATTCAGGACTTGACGGATAAAATTTCAGGGATTTTTGTCCCAGCAGTTGTCATTTTAGGAATCGTGACCTTTTGGGTGTGGTTCGTCTTGCTTAGGGATAGTGTCGTCGTGCTTGGTGCCAGCTTTGTGTCTTCGCTTCTCTATGGAGTGGCGGTGTTGATTATCGCCTGCCCTTGTGCATTGGGACTTGCAACACCGACAGCCCTTATGGTGGGGACAGGTCGCAGTGCCAAGATGGGAGTTCTCCTCAAAAATGGAACGGTTCTACAGGAAATCCAGAAAGTTCAAACTATTGTTTTTGATAAGACAGGAACTTTGACGGAAGGGAAACCTGTGGTCACAGATATCATCGGCGACGAAGTAGAAGTGCTTGGATTGGCAGCTTCCTTGGAAGAAGCTTCTCAACACCCACTGGCTGAGGCCATTGTCAAGCGAGCGACTGAAACTGGACTTGAGCTTCACACTGTGGAAAATTTCCAAGCCTTGCACGGAAAAGGTGTTTCAGGACAAATCAATGGGAAACAAGTTTTGCTTGGAAATGCTAAAATGCTGGATGGCATGATCATTTCTAGCGCTTATCAGGAAAAACTAGAAGAACTGGAAAAAGAAGCTAAGACAGTTGTTTTCTTGGCTGTTGACAATGAAATCAAAGGCTTGATTGCCCTGCAAGATATTCCCAAGGAAAATGCTAAGTTAGCCATCAGTCAGTTGAAAAAACGTGGTCTTAAAACAGTCATGCTGACAGGAGACAATGCAGGTGTGGCGCGTGCTATTGCCGATCAGATCGGAATCGAAGAGGTCATTGCAGGTGTCTTGCCAGAAGAAAAAGCCCATGAAATCCATAAACTACAATCAGCTGGAAAAGTAGCCTTTGTTGGGGACGGTATCAATGATGCCCCTGCCCTCAGTGTAGCAGATGTGGGAATTGCTATGGGTGCTGGAACAGATATTGCCATCGAGTCAGCAGATTTGGTGTTGACAACTAATAACCTCCTAGGAGTGGTACGTGCCTTTGACATGAGTAAGAAAACTTTTAATCGTATTCTGCTCAATCTTTTCTGGGCCTTTATCTACAATGTCGCCGGCATTCCGATTGCAGCAGGAGTCTTTTCAGGTGTTGGACTGGCTCTCAATCCAGAACTGGCAGGTCTAGCCATGGCCTTTAGTTCTGTATCTGTTCTGACTAGTTCACTCTTACTCAACTTTAGTAAAATAGATTAAAAGCGAGCTTGCTCGCTTTTTATACTCTTCGAAAATCAAATTCAAACCACGTCAACGTCGCCTTGCCGTACTCAAGTACAGCCTGCGGCTAGTTTCCTAGTTTGCTCTTTAATTTTCATTGAGTATTATAAAACAGAAACTAAAAACGTTTTCGAACTGTACTGTAATAGAGAATAAAAACTTCTGAGCAGATTCTTAGTAAAGTCAAAATAAATGTGATAAATTAGTAGTGTAAAAATTTACTGAAACGTTTTCAAAAACTATATGAAACCTTTTTTAGTAAATTAAAAAATATTTGAAGGAGAGTTATCATTATGACTCAAGGGAAAATTACTGCATCTGCAGCAATGCTTAATGTATTGAAGACATGGGGCGTAGATACAATCTACGGTATCCCATCAGGAACACTCAGCTCATTGATGGATGCTTTGGCTGAAGACAAAGATATCCGCTTCTTGCAAGTTCGCCACGAAGAAACAGGTGCTCTTGCAGCGGTTATGCAAGCTAAATTCGGAGGCTCAATCGGGGTTGCAGTTGGTTCAGGTGGTCCAGGTGCGACTCACTTGATTAACGGTGTTTACGATGCAGCTATGGATAACACTCCATTCCTAGCGATCCTTGGATCACGTCCAGTTAACGAATTGAACATGGATGCCTTCCAAGAATTGAACCAAAACCCAATGTACAACGGTATCGCTGTATACAACAAACGTGTAGCTTACGCTGAGCAATTGCCAAAAGTAATCGACGAAGCTTGCCGTGCTGCAGTTTCTAAAAAAGGTCCAGCTGTTGTTGAAATCCCAGTAAACTTCGGTTTCCAAGAAATCGACGAAAACTCATACTACGGTTCAGGTTCATACGAACGTTCATTCATCGCTCCTGCTTTGAACGAAGTTGAAATCAACAAAGCTGTTGAAATCTTGAACAATGCTGAACGTCCAGTTATCTATGCTGGTTACGGTGGTGTTAAAGCTGGTGAAGTGATCACTGAATTGTCACGTAAAATCAAAGCACCAATCATCACAACTGGTAAAAATTTTGAAGCCTTTGAATGGAACTATGAAGGTTTGACAGGTTCTGCTTACCGTGTTGGTTGGAAACCAGCCAACGAAGTGGTCTTTGA
>CAKQBM010000122.1 GCA_934216185.1 uncultured Streptococcus sp.
GCCTGTTTTGTGTTCTACTTCACCCCTTTTCGGGTTGCGGGGGTGTTTGGGGGTCTGTATAGTTGTATGAGTCGCCGCGGCGAGGAGGAAAAAAACGAAGAGTTTTCTTCGGCGTTTCTCCTAGTCGGAAGCGGTTGAATGTCTTTCAATTGGATAGTGTTTTGGTTTCTTGCTTGAAGGAAGTCCGGGTTGCCTTTCGGTGGTGTTGGAAGAGTTTAGGAAAGAAGCTTTGTGGTGTGAATCACGGAAAACGGATTTGCATGGCAAACGAAACACTGGTATAGTTGATTGAGTTGCCGCGGGAACGCGGTAATAACGAAATAAACATGAATGACCGTTCAACGGTAAGGCATCCTTCGAATGAAGGGGTCGAGGTGTTGAATCGGTGTGTTGCTTGAGAACTCAATAGTGTGCTTTGTTCAATAAAATCACCGAATAAATGGTGATGGAAACTGAAACTAATACCAAATATTTATTTATTTGATAATCATTGAATGGTTTCAAAAAAGTCAGCTTGAGTCGCACACCCCCGTGTGTGATTCGCTGTTTGAGATCAGGTTATCGAACTTTTCTATTTTTTCAACGGAGAGTTTGATTCTGGCTCAGGACGAACGCTGGCGGCGTGCTTAACACATGCAAGTCGAACGATGAAGCCTAGCTTGCTAGGTGGATTAGTGGCGAACGGGTGAGTAATACGTGAGTAACCTACCTTTAACTCTGGGATAAGCCTGGGAAACTGGGTCTAATACCGGATATGACCAATCTCCGCATGGGGTGTTGGTGGAAAGCGTTATGTAGTGGTTATAGATGGGCTCACGGCCTATCAGCTTGTTGGTGAGGTAATGGCTCACCAAGGCGACGACGGGTAGCCGGCCTGAGAGGGTGACCGGCCACACTGGGACTGAGACACGGCCCAGACTCCTACGGGAGGCAGCAGTGGGGAATATTGCACAATGGGCGCAAGCCTGATGCAGCGACGCCGCGTGAGGGATGACGGCCTTCGGGTTGTAAACCTCTGTTAGCAGGGAAGAAGAGAAATTGACGGTACCTGCAGAGAAAGCGCCGGCTAACTACGTGCCAGCAGCCGCGGTAATACGTAGGGCGCGAGCGTTGTCCGGAATTATTGGGCGTAAAGAGCTTGTAGGCGGTTTGTCGCGTCTGCTGTGAAAGGCCGGGGCTTAACTCCGTGTATTGCAGTGGGTACGGGCAGACTAGAGTGCAGTAGGGGAGACTGGAACTCCTGGTGTAGCGGTGGAATGCGCAGATATCAGGAAGAACACCGATGGCGAAGGCAGGTCTCTGGGCTGTAACTGACGCTGAGAAGCGAAAGCATGGGGAGCGAACAGGATTAGATACCCTGGTAGTCCATGCCGTAAACGTTGGGCACTAGGTGTGGGGGACATTCCACGTTTTCCGCGCCGTAGCTAACGCGTTAAGCATCCCGCCTGGGGAGTACGGCCGCAAGGCTAAAACTCAAAGGAATTGACGGGGGCCCGCACAAGCGGCGGAGCATGCGGATTAATTCGATGCAACGCGAAGAACCTTACCAAGGCTTGACATATACTGGACCGCATCAGAGATGGTGTTTCCCTTCGGGGCTGGTATACAGGTGGTGCATGGTTGTCGTCAGCTCGTGTCGTGAGATGTTGGGTTAAGTCCCGCAACGAGCGCAACCCTCGTTCTATGTTGCCAGCACGTTATGGTGGGGACTCATAGGAGACTGCCGGGGTCAACTCGGAGGAAGGTGGGGATGACGTCAAATCATCATGCCCCTTATGTCTTGGGCTTCACGCATGCTACAATGGCCGGTACAGAGGGTTGCGATACTGTGAGGTGGAGCTAATCCCTAAAAGCCGGTCTCAGTTCGGATTGGGGTCTGCAACTCGACCCCATGAAGTCGGAGTCGCTAGTAATCGCAGATCAGCAACGCTGCGGTGAATACGTTCCCGGGCCTTGTACACACCGCCCGTCAAGTCACGAAAGTTGGTAACACCCAAAGCCGGTGGCCTAACCTTTTGGAGGGAGCCGTCTAAGGTGGGATTGGCGATTGGGACTAAGTCGTAACAAGGTAGCCGTACCGGAAGGTGCGGCTGGATCACCTCCTTTCTAAGGAGCACATTTAGTTGGCCATGCCATCTGCGAGTGTCGGATGGGTGGTTTTGCTCATGGGTGGAATGTTGGTTTTGGGTTGAGTGAAGCGCATTGTTGGGTTTTGGGGTAACACGCGAGTGTTGTTCCTTTGTTTGCCTGGCATGGTGATGATGCAAATGTTTTTGTTTGTGTTGTTGTTGTGTTGTGGGTTGTTGTTTGAGAACTATATAGTGGACGCGAGCATCTTCTGGAATTTGCGTTGAATCAACGTTGTGTTGGTTTGATTGTTGATTTTAGATTCTTATTTTTCTTGATTGTGTGTAAGTTATTAAGGGCACACGGTGGATGCCTTGGCATTAAGAGCCGATGAAGGACGTGTGAATCTGCGATAAGCCTCGGGGAGCCGATAACTGGGCGTTGATCCGAGGATTTCCGAATGGGGAAACCTGGCTCATTTTCATGGTGAGTTACCGCCAGCTGAATGTATAGGCTGGTTGGGGGGAACGCGGGGAAGTGAAACATCTCAGTACCCGCAGGAAGAGAAAATAAAGTAATGATTCTGTGAGTAGTGGCGAGCGAAAGCGGAAGAGACTAAACCTGTGGTGTGTGATAGCGGTTAGGCGTTGCATCATGGGGGTTGTGGGAGTCACAGTGGTAGTTCTAACTGGCTGCCGGCATGATGTTCAGGATGGTAGGTGAACGACTTGGAATGGTCGGCCGTAGAGGGTGAGAGTCCCGTAATCGAAATTGTTCTGTCCGTGGTGTGGCCACCCGAGTAGCACGGGGCTCGTGGAATCTCGTGTGAATCTGCCAGGACCACCTGGTAAGTCTAAATACTTCTTAGTGACCGATAGTGAATCAGTACCGTGAGGGAATGGTGAAAAGTACCCCGGGAGGGGAGTGAAATAGTACCTGAAACCGTGTGCTTACAAGCCGTTGGAGCCTTTTGGGGTGACAGCGTGCCTTTTGAAGAATGAGCCTGCGAGTTAGTGTTATGTCGCGAGGTTAACCCGTGTGGGGTATCCGTAGCGAAAGCGAGTCTGAATAGGGCGTTTGAGTGGCATGACCTAGACCCGAAGCGGAGTGATCTATCCATGGCCAGGTTGAAGCGACGGTAAGACGTCGTGGAGGACCGAACCCACTTCAGTTGAAAATGGAGGGGATGAGCTGTGGATAGGGGTGAAAGGCCAATCAAACTCTGTGATAGCTGGTTCTCCCCGAAATGCATTTAGGTGCAGCGTTACGTGTTTCTTGCCGGAGGTAGAGCTACTGGATGGCCGATGGGCCTTCACGGGTTACTGACGTCAGCTAAACTCCGAATGCCGGTAAGTGAGAGCGTAGCAGTGAGACAGTGGGGGATAAGCTTCATTGTCGAGAGGGAAACAGCCCAGACCACCAACTAAGGCCCCTAAGCGTGTGCTAAGTGGGAAAGGATGTGGAGTTGCTTAGACAACCAGGAGGTTGGCTTAGAAGCAGCCACCCTTGAAAGAGTGCGTAACAGCTCACTGGTCAAGTGATTCTGCGCCGATAATGTAGCGGGGCTCAAGTACACCGCCGAAGTTGTGGCAATGATCTTTTTGGATTGTTGGGTAGGGGAGCGTCGTGTGGCCGTTGAAGCTGCGGTGTAAACCAGTGGTGGAGGCTATGCGAGTGAGAATGCAGGCATGAGTAGCGAAAGATGAGTGAGAAACTCATCCGCCGGATGATCAAGGGTTCCAGGGTCAAGTTAATCTGCCCTGGGTTAGTCGGGGCCTAAGGCGAGGCCGACAGGCGTAGTCGATGGATAACGGGTTGATATTCCCGTACCGGTGAAGAACCGCCCATACTGATATTGTGATGCTAACCATGCGAAGCATGATGTGCAGGCTTTTGTTTGTGTGTTGTGTGGGTTGTGGGGCCCGATCTTTGGAGGTAAACGTGTTAACAGGTGTGACGCAGGAAGGTAGCCAAGCCACGCGATGGTTGTCGTGGTCTAAGCGTGTAGGGTTGTCGGTTGTTAAATGCGCCGGCTGTGTGCCTGAGACGTGATGGGACCCTGTTTTTGGGGGATTTGGTGATCCTATGCTGCCGAGAAAAGCATCGGCGTGAGGTTTTAGCCGCCCGTACCCTAAACCGACACAGGTGATCAGGTAGAGAATACTAAGGCGATCGAGAGAATCATGGTTAAGGAACTCGGCAAAATGCCCCCGTAACTTCGGGAGAAGGGGGACCTTGAGCGTGATGGGCACTTGCTGCCTGGAGCGTGTATGGGTCGCAGAGACCAGGGGGAAGCGACTGTTTATCAAAAACACAGGTCCGTGCGAAGTCGTAAGACGATGTATACGGACTGACTCCTGCCCGGTGCTGGAAGGTTAAGAGGATTGGTTAGCCTTTGTGGCGAAGCTGAGAATTTAAGCCCCAGTAAACGGCGGTGGTAACTATAACCATCCTAAGGTAGCGAAATTCCTTGTCGGGTAAGTTCCGACCTGCACGAATGGAGTAACGACTTCCCTACTGTCTCAACCATGAACTCGGCGAAATTGCAGTACGAGTAAAGATGCTCGTTTCGCGCAGCAGGACGGAAAGACCCCGTGACCTTTACTATAGTTTGGTATTGGTGTTTGGTTTGGCTTGTGTAGGATAGGTGGGAGACTGTGATGCATGGACGCTAGTTTGTGTTGAGTCGTTGTTGAAATACCACTCTGGTCAATCTGGATGTCTAACTTCGGGCCATGATCTGGTTCAGGGACAGTGCCTGATGGGTAGTTTAACTGGGGCGGTTGCCTCCTAAAGTGTAACGGAGGCGCCCAAAGGTTCCCTCAGCCTGGTTGGCAATCAGGTGTTGAGTGTAAGTGCACAAGGGAGCTTGACTGTGAGACTGGCAGGTCGAGCAGGGACGAAAGTCGGGACTAGTGATCCGGCGGTACGTTGTGGAACGGCCGTCGCTCAACGGATAAAAGGTACCTCGGGGATAACAGGCTGATCTTGCCCAAGAGTCCATATCGACGGCATGGTTTGGCACCTCGATGTCGGCTCGTCGCATCCTGGGGCTGGAGTCGGTCCCAAGGGTTGGGCTGTTCGCCCATTAAAGCGGTACGCGAGCTGGGTTCAGAACGTCGTGAGACAGTTCGGTCCCTATCCG
>CAKQBM010000123.1 GCA_934216185.1 uncultured Streptococcus sp.
ATGAGAAAGACCAGAAAGATGGAAATAACCATTCTGACTAGGAGAGAAGAACGCTTCATCGGCCTTCCCCCTTCTTAAACTGACGAGGTGTCACACCTGCAATCTGCTTAAAGCGTTGGGTAAAATAGTTCATATCTTCAAAACCAACCTTCTCTGAGATCTCATAAATCTTCAGATCTGTAGTTAAAAGCAAGAGCTTGGCTTGTTTGACACGTTCTCTCACCAGATAATCCTGAAAAGGCAGGCCCAGCTCTTTCTTAATCAAGGAACTCAGATAGGTCGGACTAAAGCCCAAGTCATTGGCTAAAGACTTTAAACTAAACTGGCTATCAGCCAGATGGGACTGGATTTTCTGAGCCATATTTCCTTCAAACTTATTGGTCAATAAATCTTGTAACTGCTCTTCTTTCTCTTCCTTGTCCAACTTTTGCTTGATTTTCCCCAACATTTCCTCAATATCCTGACGAGAAAATGGCTTGAGCAGGTAGTCGTCCACACCTAGTTTGACAGCAGACAAGGCATAATCAAAATCATCGTAGCCTGTCAAAAAAACTAGATGCACCTGAGGATAGGTTTCTCGGACCAGACTGGCCAACTGGATGCCATTCAGCTGAGGCATGTTGATATCGGTTAGAATGATATCTGGCACCTGCCTTTGTATCAATTCCCAAGCCTGTCTTCCATTTTCAGCCTGACCGATGATTTCCATATCGTAGGCTGCTACATTGACCAGCTTGGTCAAGCCTTGTCTTACCAGATATTCATCTTCTACGATTAAGATTGTGTAGGTCATGCTTCTCTCCTTTGTCACTTACTAGTATCAGTATAGCAAAATTCTCCTCTAACTGCTTAGGGAAGCCCTCTTAATCAACATAATCTAGTAAATAAGCGTAGCCTTTTTCTTCCATTTGGTCTTTGGAAATAAAGCGGATAGAGAGACTATTAATACAGTAGCGCAAGCCACCCTTGTCCTGTGGTCCATCCGTAAAGACATGGCCAAGGTGAGAATCTCCAACTCGGCTTCTCACTTCCATGCGAGTCATATTGTAAGACTTATCTTCCTTGTAAGTGGCAACATCTGGACTAATGGGTTGGGTGAAACTAGGCCAGCCACAACCAGACTCAAACTTGTCCTTTGATGAAAAGAGGGGTTCGCCAGTTGCTACGTCTACATAGATGCCAGATTCAAATTTATCCCAATAGCGGTTTGAAAAAGCCCGTTCTGTTTGATTTTTCTGGGTAACTGCATACTCCTCAGGTGACAGGGTCTTTTTCAATTCTTCATCACTTGGTTTGGGATATTTGCTGGCATCGATGACAGGATAGGTTGCCTGATTGACATTGATATGGCAGTAGCCATTTGGATTTTTCTTGAGATAGTCTTGGTGGTAATCCTCAGCCACTACAAAATTTTTCAAGGTTTCCTTTTCAACTGCTAGAGGTTGATCGTATTTCTTAGCCACCTCATCAAAGACTTGGTTAATCACCTCTAAATCCTTGTTATCTGTGTAATAAACACCAGTACGGTACTGGGTTCCCACATCATTTCCTTGTTTATTTTTGCTGGTTGGATTGATAATGCGGAAATAATGAAGCAGGATTTCCTTGAGGGAAATTTGCTTGGCATCATAGGTAACATGAACAGTCTCCGCATGACCTGTTTGGTTAATCAATTCGTACTTGGTTGTTTCCCCTCTACCATTTGCATAGCCTGAAACGGCATCCGTCACTCCAGGAACGCGTGAGAAATATTCCTCCACTCCCCAGAAACATCCCCCAGCTAGATAAATTTCGTGCAAATCTGCATCTTTACTAACTTCTGTTTTTTTCACTGTTTTTCCTCCTTGGCTAACTGATGCTTTCTCAATTTGCGAGCTATTTGTCTGCCCTGCATTTCGCATCAATAGAAAATAGAAACCGCTTATGGCTAGGAAAAAGATTCCTGCCAAAACAAACAATTTTACTTTATCATTCATGACCTTTCTCTACCCCATTTCTTTCAATGTCTTTAAAATCATATCCTTATCCATAAAACCAGGTTGTGTTTTGACTAGCTTACCTTCCTTGCCTATAAAGGCTTGAGTTGGGTAAGAACGGACACCATAACTTTCCAAAAGTTTGCCTGACGGGTCAATTAGAACTGGGAAATTTTTATAATCCAAGCCCTTGTACCAGTTCTTAAAATCAGCTTCCGCTTGCTCCCCCTTGTGACCAGGAGACACCACTGTCAAGACAACATAGTCGTCTCCAGCATCTTTAGCAATTTCATCCGTGTCAGGAAGACTGGCTAGACAGATGGAACACCAAGAAGCCCAGAATTTTAGATAGACTTTCTTGCCCTTGTAATCAGACAAGCGGTAGGTCTTGCCATCTACTCCTGTCAATTCGAAATCAGCAACTGCCTGACCTTTAGTCGCAGTTTGTGAACTGACTTGTTCTGTTTTGGTTTGCTCCTTCATAGTAGCTTCATCTGACATGTTTTTAGCCGAACAGGCTGCCAAACAACAGATTGAGCTTACTCCAAGGAGACATGTTTGCCATTTTTTCATTTCTTCTTCCTCTCTATTCAAATAATGTAGTCAAAATGGAAGCATTTCCCAAAAGCACCAAGATTCCCATCACGATAATGAGGAAACCACCTACTTTTTTGAGAGTCCCAAGGTAGGGATGCAGTTTTCGGAAATGTTTCAAAACATAGCTGGAGGCTAGAGCTAGAACCAAAAATGGTAGTGCTAGACCCAGCGTATAGATTAACATGAGACCAGCTCCCTGCCAAGCACCTGAGCCACCTGAAGCCGCCAAGGCTAAAACAGAGCCCAGAACCGGCCCCACACAAGGCGTCCAAGCAAAACTAAAGGTCAACCCCAGTAAAAATGCCTGACCATAGCCCTTACCCTTTTGCCCCTGTCTCTTTAATTGTAGCCTTCTTTCCTTGTAGAGCCCCTGCAAATGTAAGACTTCCATCTGATGCAAGCCCAAGAGAATGATTACCGCACCCGTCACATACTGAAACCAAGAAGCATAAAGCAAATTGCCTAAAAAACCAGCTCCATAACCTAGTGAGATAAAGATAAAGGATATCCCTGCTATAAAAGCCAAAGTCCGCAATAGACTAACAACTGAGATTGAATATTTTCCACTAGAAGCCTGAGAACCATCTTTGTCATCCAACAAGACCCCTGCATAAACTGGTAACAAGGGTAAGATACAAGGAGAAAAGAAGGAAAGAATTCCAGCAAGAAAAACACTGATAAAAAAGATTATATTATCCATTGCCTTCCTCCATTCTTTGATTTGATAGGACTATTATAGCCCCAAAACTCCAGAAAAAACAGGGACAATGATAGGGAAAAATAGGAATTTAATCAGGTTATACTTCAAATAAATCAGAAGAATCATAAATACAAAAGGTAAGCTATCTTATACTCAATGAAAATCAAAGAGCAAAATAGGATGCTAGCCGCAGGCTGATCAAAACACGGTTTTGAGGTTGTGGATAGAACTGACGAAGTCAGTAACATATATACGGCAAGGTGAAGCTGACATGGTTTAAAGAGATTTTCGAAGAGTATAAAAAAACAGATTCTTCCGTTTATCACGGAAAAATCTGTCATTGACTTACTGTTTTACAAAAAATCCTCCTCAGAGCATCCCTTTAGTCTAGCAGTTGGTCTGCTTGGCTAATGGCTCGCTCGGGGTTGTTGGGTAAAGGGCTTGTTACCGAAAAACTCCAATCACGGTTGGCGAACCTCGTCTTTGCTGGTTTCTCTGTACTTTTTTAGTTCCAAGAACGCAATCTTGACTAGTATTGATGATAGTCTTGCAACAGCGCCTCAAATTCAGCGACGGTCATTCCCAATTGTTCACTCGCAAATTCGGAAGTTAAAACATGTTGGCGTACTAAATCTAGAAAGGTGAAGATTTTCCCACTCTCCAGTCCCTGTTCAAGACCACGTTCTAAGCCCTTCTCCTCTGCTTGTTCCAAGGCATAGTCCTGTGCTAACAAGGCTTGTTCTTCGCGCATACGTAGTTGACTAAACATTTTTCTGTCCTCCTCGGACCAGCTCTTATAGTCCAGCAGTTGATCTGCCTGGCTGATGGCTCGCGCTGGTTCTTGAGTAAAGGGTTTATTCCCGAAAAACTCCAACCATGGTTTACGAACCTTGTCTTTGCTGGTTTCTCTATATTTTTTTAGTTCCAAGAATGCCATTTTGACCAGATGGTTTTCTTGTCCATTATTGGTTATGGTTAAAACCTCACCTGTCGTATCCTCGCGCATACTAAAACTGTGAAAGGCTAAGTCATCTTGAAAATAATTACTGTCCACAATAGCGATTGCATAAACAGGTGCGATGTGTTTGTAACTCTGGTGTGTATCACCTTCTCGTTGGCGAATTTTTTCTAGGTTTTGATTGACCTGACTACACAGGTAAGCCCACAGGCGATTGATGAAAAAATTCTGATGATGCACCTGAATCTCAATGATAACTTGCGTCCCATTGTCCAACTCCGTTAAAACATCTATACTGGTATAGAAATCCTGCACCGAGTACGGCAGGGAAGGTAAGACGTGAATATTACTTCCCTCCAAAATGGTCACATTTTTTGCTGGCAAGTCCAGCATATCACGGATAAATTGACAAGTGATTTCTGGATTGCTAAAGATTTTCTTAGCGACCAAATCATTCGTTGGGCTAATGCTCGGATGTCTTAGAATCATTCTTTTCCTCCTTTTATTATACCACAGTTTTAAATCTAGGTTTCCTAGATTCACTGTTACTATCTATTTATTCGGAAAAGAAAGGACAAATGAAATAGAAGATAAGAAACTAGGATAGCGGATAAACACTAAATTATCAGTAAAATTTTAATCTTATCTTTCTTCCCTACTTATCTGATAATAAATAAGATCAGCAAGATAACCTTTTCTCTCTACACCATTGGTAATAGTTTTTAGATAAGACATTCCAGCCTTTTCCATGACACGACCTGAAGCTGGGTTGAGACTGGCATATCGAGCCCTAACCTTTTGAAATCCTGCTTGAGTAAAACAGAAATCTAAGATAGCTTTTAAGGCCTCCGTCATCATACCATGACCCCAGTATTTCTTGCCTAACACATAACCAATTTCACAAGAAGAATCGTTCTCATCTATTGCAACGATGCTGATATCTCCTATCACCTGCTCTGGCTTTTCTTT
>CAKQBM010000124.1 GCA_934216185.1 uncultured Streptococcus sp.
ACCGAAGGCAGAACGGAAGGTACTCAAGCTCCAAATGTTTGTAAAGTTTGTCAAACCAACCCAGTCCAACAATTTGTTTGGTGGCAAGTGTTGGAAGTCGTAGTTGGTAAAGGCGATCATCAGGGTTACGATAACTGGGAAGATAATCGCAAAAGTCATCGCAACATAAGATGGAATGATCAAGAGGTAAGGGAAACCATTTTCATAGATTCCTTTGACCATTTCTTTAAAGGTAAGTGCTACTGGAATACCATTGTTAATGTGTTTAGCAGTTGTATGTGCATCTTTAATATTTGCGAAATAAAAGAGTACATAAACGACTACAAAGATTAAATGGAAGGCACCACGAATCAGCATAAAGAGGGAATTGTCACGACCTGGTTTGTCACCAAGAGTGATGAGATTGCTTAATTCAGGGGCTGCAAGTGCTAGGAAATAAAGGACAAATACGATGGTTACACCAAGGAAGATAAAACCTTTGGCTTTTTGTTTATTGTAAATCTGTCCTAACCCAGGAATGATAGACAGCAGGGCTGCTTTACTAGGTTGTTGCTTTTCCATAATAACTCCTTTCATAGGATACTGGTTTCTATATAAAACCTAAACTATTTGTGTTTTTGTTGATAAATTCAAAGGGGGATTTGATTTCCACCCCCCTTGAACAAATTTCTTATTCACCAAATTTTTGTTTGATTGTTTCTTTGATCAATGTTACAGCATCGTTGGCTGCTGTTTTAGCATCTTTCTTACCGCTTACAGCTTCAAACAACATTGTTTTAGCTGGATCCCAAACTGCTGACATTTGAGAGATGTTTGGCATTGGTTGAGCGTTCTTGAACTGTTTGATAACAGCTGTTGTCAACTCATCGTTTTTACCTTCAGCGTATGAACGAGCTTCAGTGTTAGCTGGGATTTCGTTAGTTGTATCGTAGAAGGCTTTTTGTTCTTCAGTTGAAACAAGGAAGTCTACAAATTTTTGAGCAGCTTCAAGGTTCTTAGTGCTTGATGGGATGATCCAAGCTTTACCACCACCGAATGCTGCGTAGTCTTTTCCGTTTGGAAGAGTTGGGATAGTTGCAACACCGTAGTTTACTTTAGCGTCTTTGAAGGCTTTAGCTTTCCAAGGTCCATCGATGATAGCAGCTGTTTTACCTTCTTGGAATTGAGTTTGGATTAGGTTTCCAGCTCCTTCAGTATCTTGCATACCTTTAGGCCATTTTTCATACCAAGATTTAGCGTACTCTACACCTTTGATAGCGCCGTCGTTTGCAAGACCGATGTCTTTAGCGTCTTTACCGTTTTGTCCGAATACGTAACCGCCGTTACCAGCAAGAAGTCCGTATGCAAAGTAGAAGTTTGTCCAGTCAGCTAGGAAAGCAGAAGTTTTTCCATCTTCTCCAGCGAATGCGTATTTGCTATCTTTAGCAAGGTTTTCCAAGTCAGCAAATGTTTTTGGAGCTTCTTTTACCAAGTCTTTGTTGTAGTACATAACAAGTGACTCGATAACGGCAGGAGCACCGTAAACTTTACCGTCAGCAGCTGTTACAAGAGATTTAGTTTTATCATCTGTTTTAGCGCCGTCGCTCAATTTAACTTCTGAAAGTTGTCCGTCAGTACCAAGGCTACCTACACGGTCGTATGGTGCCATCATAACGTCAGCAGCTTGACCTGATTGGTTGTCAAGAGAAAGTTTATCAAGACCACCAAGTTGGTCACCAGATTTGATGTTAACTGTTGTTCCTGATTGTTCTTTATAAGCCTTAGCAACTGTTTCAGCATAAGCCTTGTATTGGTCTTCAACGTAAAGAGTGATTTCTTTCGCTTCAGATGAACCAGAATCAGCAGGCTTATCAGCAGTTTTGCTTCCGCAAGCTACCAAAAGCAAGCTAGCAAGTGTAGCAGTTCCAAGCACAGCAGCGCTCTTCATGAATTTAGATGACATAGTGTATTCCTCCTAAAGAATAACAAATTTTATAATGAGGAAACGCAAACGTTTTCCTTTATGGGACTAGTATAGCACAAACGGAAAACGGTTGCAAGTGTTTTTTGTAAAAATTTTAAAAAAATTTCACGAAAAGGGGAAGCGTTTTATTTGTTTATAATAGAAGAAAAGTTAGAAAATATATTTTCATGATTTTACTGAAATTATTTAGGGAAACGATTGCCTAGATTTTGAACAAAAAATAAATTGCTCTAGACCAAAAGTAGGCTAAGTTGAGCCTTCTATTTATGGTTGAAGAAGATTTTGTAAATAGAAAAGAAAAATGTATATGTATACATAAAGAAGGACAAGTTTTTTTAAAAAAATAATCAAAAAGTTTTTTTAAAAACGCTTGCAATTATTCCAAAAATAAAGTATACTTATCTTAACGCAAACGTTTGCGTCCAAAAATGAAAATTTAAACTACAAATACACGAGGTGTTGTTTATGAAAAAACGTCAAAGTGGTGTGTTGATGCACATCTCTTCTCTCCCAGGAGCCTACGGAATCGGATCATTTGGTCAAAGTGCTTACGACTTCGTTGATTTCTTGGTCCGTACAAAACAACGTTACTGGCAAATCCTTCCATTAGGAACAACTAGTTACGGGGATTCTCCTTACCAGTCTTTCTCAGCCTTTGCAGGAAATACTCATTTTATCGATTTGGATATCTTGGTGGAGCAAGGTTTGTTGGAAGCAAGTGACCTTGAAGGAGTTGACTTTGGTAGCGATGCGTCTGAAGTTGACTATGCTAAGATTTACTATGCACGTCGTCCTCTTTTAGAAAAAGCGGTGAAACGTTTCTTTGAAGTCGGAGATGTTAAAGATTTTGAGAAATTTGCTCAAGACAACCAATCATGGCTTGAGCTCTTTGCTGAGTATATGGCCATCAAAGAGCATTTTGAAAATCTTGCTTGGACTGAATGGCCAGATGCAGATGCTCGTGCTCGTAAAGCTTCAGCACTTGAAAGCTACCGTGAGCAATTGGCAGACAAGTTGGTTTACCACCGTGTGACTCAATACTTCTTCTTCCAACAATGGTTGAAATTGAAAGCTTACGCTAACGACAACCACATCGAAATCGTTGGGGACATGCCAATCTACGTAGCGGAAGATTCAAGCGATATGTGGGCAAATCCACATCTCTTCAAAACAGATGTCAACGGTAAGGCGACTTGCATCGCAGGATGCCCACCAGATGAGTTTTCTGCAACTGGTCAGCTTTGGGGTAACCCAATCTATGACTGGGAAGCAATGGACAAAGACGGCTACAAATGGTGGATTGAACGCTTGCGTGAAAGCTTCAAAATCTACGATATCGTTCGTATCGACCATTTCCGTGGTTTCGAATCTTACTGGGAAATCCCTGCTGGTTCCGATACAGCAGCACCTGGTGAGTGGGTGAAAGGTCCAGGCTACAAGCTCTTTGCAGCTGTTAAGGAAGAACTTGGTGAGTTAAACATCATCGCAGAAGATCTTGGCTTCATGACAGATGAAGTTATTGAGTTGCGTGAACGTACTGGCTTCCCAGGAATGAAGATTCTTCAATTTGCCTTCAACCCAGAAGACGAAAGTATCGATAGCCCACACTTGGCACCTGCTAACTCAGTTATGTACACAGGAACTCACGATAACAACACGGTCCTTGGTTGGTACCGTAACGAGATCGATGATGCGACTCGTGAGTACATGGCTCGCTACACTAACCGTAAAGAATACGAAACAGTTCCACACGCTATGCTTCGTACAGTCTTTTCATCAGTTAGCTTTATGGCAATTGCAACTATGCAAGATCTGCTAGAATTGGATGAGACAGCTCGTATGAACTTCCCATCTACCCTTGGTGGAAACTGGTCTTGGCGTATGACTGAAGATCAATTGACACCAGCTGTCGAAGAAACTTTGCTTGACTTGACGACAATTTATCGCCGAACCAATGAAAATTTGCTAGAATTAAAGAAATAAGATAATATCAGGAGACACTTAAACATGTTATCACTACAAGAATTTGTACAAAATCGTTACAATAAAACCATTGCAGAATGTAGCAATGAAGAGCTTTACCTTGCTCTTCTTAACTACAGCAAGCTTGCAAGCAGCCAAAAACCAGTCAACACTGGTAAAAAGAAAGTTTACTATATCTCAGCTGAGTTCTTGATTGGTAAACTCTTGTCAAACAACTTGATCAACCTTGGTCTTTACGACGATGTCAAAAAAGAACTTGCTGCTGCAGGTAAAGACTTGATCGAAGTTGAAGAAGTTGAATTGGAACCATCTCTTGGTAATGGTGGTTTGGGACGTTTAGCTGCCTGCTTCATCGACTCAATCGCTACTCTTGGTTTGAATGGTGACGGTGTTGGTCTTAACTACCACTTTGGTCTTTTCCAACAAGTTCTTAAAAACAACCAACAAGAAACAATTCCAAATGCATGGTTGACAGAGCAAAACTGGTTGATTCGCTCAAGCCGTAGCTACCAAGTACCATTTGCAGACTTTACTTTGACATCAACTCTTTACGATATTGATGTTACTGGTTATGAAACAGCAACTAAAAACCGCTTGCGTTTGTTTGACTTGGATTCAGTTGATTCTTCTATCATCAAAGATGGTATCAACTTTGACAAGACAGATATCGCTCGCAACTTGACTCTCTTCCTTTACCCAGATGATAGTGACCGTCAAGGTGAACTGCTCCGTATCTTCCAACAATACTTCATGGTTTCAAATGGTGCGCAATTGATTATCGACGAAGCAATCGAAAAAGGAAGCAACTTGCATGACCTTGCTGACTACGCAGTTGTACAAATCAACGATACTCACCCATCAATGGTTATCCCTGAATTGATCCGTCTTTTGACTGCACGTGGTATCGAGCTTGACGAAGCAATCTCAATCGTTCGTAGCATGACTGCCTACACTAACCACACAATCCTTGCTGAAGCCCTTGAAAAATGGCCTCTTGAATTCTTGGAAGAAGTGGTTCCTCACTTGGTACCAATCATCAAAGAATTGGACCGTCGCGTGAAAGCAGAA
>CAKQBM010000125.1 GCA_934216185.1 uncultured Streptococcus sp.
GCTTCAGCCCATAAATTCCATGGTCCTAAGGGAATCGGTTTTCTCTACGCATCAAGCATGGACTTTGATTCCTATCTTCATGGCGGAGACCAAGAACAGAAAAAACGTGCAGGGACTGAAAATCTAGCTGCCATCGTTGCTATGGTTGCAGCTCTAAAAGAAGACCTAGAAAAACAAGAAGAACATTTCCAACATGTACAAAATCTAGAAACTGCCTTTCTTGCGGAGCTTGAGGGAGTTCAGTATTATCTGAATAGAGGACAAGATCATCTCCCTTATGTTCTCAATATTGGATTTCCTGGC
The DNA here is from genome assembly GCA_934216185.1 of uncultured Streptococcus sp. Classification (GTDB taxonomy): domain Bacteria; phylum Bacillota; class Bacilli; order Lactobacillales; family Streptococcaceae; genus Streptococcus. The sequence goes on from CAKQBM010000125.1 coordinate 304, forward strand.
CAGAAAAATGACCTCTTACTCCTTCGTCTAGACTTAGCTGGAATTTCTATCTCAACTGGCTCAGCTTGCACTGCAGGCATTGTACAATCCAGTCATGTTCTTGAATCCATGTACGGAGCAAATTCAGAGCGTCTGAAGGAATCCGTTCGCATCAGTTTGTCTCCACAAAATACTATCAAAGATCTACAAACCCTCGCAAAAACCTTAAAAGAAATTATCGGAGGTTAGCCTTATGGCATTTGAAAAAACCATTCAGTTAAAAAATTGTCGTTACGACTACACTCTTAGCCCTTCTGTTAAGAAATTCACCCTCAAAGACAACACTTTTTTTGAAACAAAGGTTGGGAACTATGAACTGACTCGCCTTTTGGAAAAAGTGCCAAACAGCGGTGAAGGCTTCCAACTCAAAATCATTATCAATAAGGAACTCACAGGGGCAAAAATCAATATCACTGACAAGTTTGGTCTTCGTCTGGTTGATATTTTCAAATCAGAAGACTACCACATTCATCAGGAAAAGTTCTACTTCCTCATGGATAGTTTGGTAGAACGTGGTGTCTTTACAAAATCAGAAAGATAGGTCCCATATGTTTGAACTAACCTATAAAGACAGCTATCATGTAGAGCGGACTCTCAAGTACGAAGATTATGAGGCACTCATGCTATCTTTGTCAGGCTGTGTGACCCTACCAGATACACTTTATGTGACTTCTTTGACTTTTAATGGACAAGAAGTTTATCAAGGCCTGGTCGGAGACCTCTACCGTTTTCTATCACATGCAGATTTTTTACATCAAAACTAAGATTTTTCTTAGTTTTTTCTTGTTTTTGTTGATTTTTTCACAATGTTTCTATAAAATAGAAGAATAGAAAGGTTGTGATTTTGTGAAAGATAAACAGTCTGCTATTCCAAAAGCTACAGCGAAAAGACTCTCTCTCTACTATCGAATTTTTAAGAGATTTCATGCAGAAAAGATTGAACGTGCCAACTCTAAACAAATTGCAGAGGCCATTGGGATTGATTCAGCGACCGTACGTCGTGATTTTTCCTATTTTGGTGAACTAGGTCGTCGTGGTTTTGGCTATGATGTCAAAAAACTGATGACGTTTTTTGCCGATTTACTCAATGATAACTCTATTACCAATGTCATGCTGGTTGGTATTGGAAATATGGGCCATGCCCTTCTCCACTACCGATTCCATGAGCGCAACAAGATGAAGATTATCATGGCCTTTGACTTAGATGACCATCCCGAAGTCGGTAGCCAAACTCCTGATGGAATTCCCATTTACGGGATTTCTCAAATCAAGGATAAAATCAAGAATGCCGATGTCAAGACTGCTATCCTGACTGTTCCTAGCGTTAAATCCCAAGAGGTTGCCAATCTCTTGGTGGATGCTGGCGTGAAAGGAATCCTCAGTTTTTCACCAGTCCATCTGCATTTACCAAAAGACGTGGTCGTTCAGTATGTCGATTTGACAAGTGAACTCCAAACTCTCCTCTACTTCATGCGAAAAGAGGATTAGAAAGCGAAAATCATTTTATGAAAAAACCAGTTATTGGGATTACAGGAAACGAAAAAACTCATCCAGATGATGACATCATGATGAGCTACGCAGCAAAAGGCTTTGTTGAAGGCGTTAAAGACGCTGGAGGGATTCCCATCATCCTACCGATTGGTGATCAAGAAATGGCTAGCCACTATATCAGTTTGATTGACAAACTCATCTTGACAGGTGGGCAAAATGTTGATCCAAAATTCTATGGTGAACCAAAAACCATCGATAGCGATGACTACCACCTTCAAAGAGATATCTTTGAACTGGCCCTCATCAAGGAAGCGATTAAACAGAAAAAGCCTATTTTCTCCGTCTGCCGTGGAACTCAACTCTTTAACGTTGCCATGGGTGGAACTTTGTACCAAGATATCGAAGACCATTGGCAGGATTGTTCTGCCGAGTACACAACCCAACGCTTGGTGACAGAACCAGACACTGTTCTCCGAGAAATCTATGGAGAAATTTCCCATATCAACTCCTTCCACCATCAGAGTATTAAGGATTTAGCACCTAACTTAAAGATTGCGGCTCATGATCCTAAGGATGGCATTATTGAAGCTGTCATGAGTACGGATGATGTCGCCTTTCTCGGTGTCCAATGGCATCCAGAGTTTCTTTTTGAAAATCGTCCCAAAGATAAAAACCTCTTTGACTATATCGTTAATGAACTTTAGATTAAATCTGTCTTTTCACGATAGCTAAAATAACTGGAGTAAGAGACAATCAAATGGTCCAAGAGGACAATCCCCATCAGGTCACAGGCTTCTTTTACAAGTTTAGTGACTTGATCATCATTTCGGCTAGGCGCTACCGCTCCTGAAGGATGATTGTGGACCAAGATGAGTGAAGTCGCCATATGCTTGATAGCATAGTGAAGAATCTCACGTGGTTCAGCAATACTACGAGTAGCTGAGCCAATAAAAATGGTCTGTTGATGGATGATTTGATTTTGAGTATTGAGATAGAGCGCCACCAGGTGCTCTTGTTTTTTATGGCCCAATTCCTGTTGCATCTTCTTGGCCAACTTTTGACTGCTGAGAATACTTTCCATCTCAAGGGTCTCATGCTTGTGAATACGATGGCCCAATTCAATCATAGCTTGTAACTCTATGGCCTTAACACGGCCGATACCAGACAGACTCTGCAATTCCTGCAGGGTCATTTTTTTCAAATCCGTTAGGCTTGAAAGATTGCTCAAAACTTTCTGGGCAATTTCAAAAACGCTGGCTTGACGTGTTCCTGTTCTAAGTAAAATAGCTAGTAACTCTTGATTACTGAGCGCTTCAACTCCTTCTTTAGCCAGCCTTTCTCTTGGTAATAGTGAATCTTCTTGGAATGAAATACTGTACATAAAAATCCTCCTCACTTTATTATTCGTGAGAAGGATGAAAAATTAGATTTTTTTCTCAATTGGAGCCACACTGGCTAAAAGTTTTTTCAGGCCAACTTCTGGGAAATTGATTTTTAATTCCTGCGTAGCACCGCTACCTGAAACTTCCAGAACAGTTCCCTCTCCCCATTTCTTGTGGAGAGCAATGTCACCAATGGACCAATTTGTCTCGCTAGACGCTGATTTTGCACCAGCTGAAAATTGACCAAACGGAAGACCGCTTGACTGAATAGATTTTGGAGCCGCACTACGTTTACGATCTTGAAGAGCTTGAGCCAAACTCATTCCTTGACCGAAGGCAAGACCACCACTGCTATAAGATGCTTTAAAGCTTGTATTTACTGGACGAGCCAGACCTTGATACGCAAGCAAGTCTGAACTGATTTCGTTAATAAAACGAGTGGGACGATTGTAGTTGGTACGACCGAAAAGCAGGCGTGAGTTGGCATTGGTCAGATAGAGAATTTTCTCTGCACGCGTGATACCTACATAGGCCAGACGGCGTTCTTCTTCTAGTTCATCTTGATCTTCAGCCGCACGGCTAAGCGGAAAGACATTTTCTTCCATCCCAATCAAAAAGACAACTGGAAACTCGAGACCTTTGGCGGCATGCAGAGTCATCAAGGTCACTTCTGATGTCTCCTGACTCCCTGAATCTGTGTCGGCAATCAAGGCCAGGTCATTTAAGAAACGACTCAGTTTGTCCAGACCAGTTTCCTCTTCTGGCATATCAGAGGTGTCATCAAAGTTTTTCGTTACAGAAAGGAACTCTTCGATATTTTCAACCCGAGCCTTGCTTTCTAAAGTCGCTTGAACATTGAGAATATCGACGTAACCTGTTTTTTCAAGGACAGCCTCAACCAACTCTGTAATATTTAATTGGTCCAGCTGCTCCCGCAAATCCAGAATCATATTGGCAAAATCCCAGATAGACTGAGCTGCCTTACCCTTGATACCAGACAACATAATATTAGCAGAAGCATCCAGCATAGACATATTTTGCAAATTTGCAAAATCACGAATTTTCTCGACCGTACCTGGGCCAATTCCGCGTTTCGGTTCGTTGATAATGCGCTCAAAACTAATATTGTCACTCAAATTAGCAATGAGATTGAGGTAAGCGATAATATCGCGGATTTCCTTACGACTGTAGAACTTGGTTCCTCCGACCATTGTATAAGGAATATTGGACTTGAGCAGGGCTTCCTCAATAGTACGGGATTGCGCATTAGTCCGATAGAGAACTGCAAAATCCTTGTGAAGGAAGTTTTGACTGCGACTAAGTTCATCGATGGTTCTGGCTACAAATACAGCCTCATCCAGCTCATCATTGGCACGATAGTATACGATTTGCTCCCCATCAGCGTTTTGAGTCCAGAGATTCTTAGGACGGCGGTTTTTATTGTTTTTAATAACCTCGTTAGCCGCTTGGAGAATGGTTTTAGTGGAACGGTAATTTTCCTCCAACAAAACAACCTTGGCTTGGGGATAATCCTTTTCGAAATCCAAGATATTCTGCATATCAGCACCACGCCAACCGTAGATAGACTGGTCTGCATCCCCAACCACACAGATATTTTTAAAGCGTGAAGCCAAGAGTTTGACCAGTTGGTACTGGGCATGGTTGGTATCTTGGTACTCATCAACGTGGATGTATTGGAATTTTTGCTGGTAATAGGTCAAAACATCAGGATTTTGATCAAA
>CAKQBM010000126.1 GCA_934216185.1 uncultured Streptococcus sp.
GACGCAGTGAAATGTTAATTTCTTAGACATTGAATACTCCTTAATAAAAAATGATTTCTTGTGACACGAGTCTGCCTCGTCGATTATACGAGGCAAGACGAATTAGTACTGCGTCTAGCTCAACACCCTAGTGCTGAGCGTGGGGCAGCCCGACTGTAAGGAGGTCTCTGCCACTGACGCAGTGAAATGTTAATTTCTTAGACATTGAATACTCCTTAATAAAAAATGATTTCTTGTGACACGAGTCTGCCTTGTCGATTATACGAGGCAAGACGAGTTAGTACTGCGTCTAGCTCAATACCCTAGTGCTGAGCGTGGGGCAGTCCGACTGTAAGGAGGTTTCTGCCACTGACGCAGTGGAAAGTCAATTTTTTAGACATTATTTACTCCTTTAGTTTTTATATTTCTTTTTCAATTAATTTCTGCTGAACAAACCAATTTAACAAGGGAAGAGTTTTATCTGTATTTGCCCATAGATGATAAGAATCGAATACCGCTTGTACACTACCTAGATTTTCTACCAACTTATCTATTGTCAAAAAACTACGCCAGTATTCATAAAAAATACTTGCATAGTTCTTATCATAAGTCGAAGAACCAAAATCATTCAATGAATGCCAACCATACTTCTTCTGAAAAAGTTCTACGAGAGATTGATTACAAATTTTTTCCGCTTGAAATTCCTCTTCTGTCAAGAAATACTTGCGACTAATATATTCAACCATCCCCTCTTCGAACCAGATGTAAGAGTCGTAACCATCAAAATCATCTGAAAAATGCTCCGACCAATGTGCTAACTCATGTCCTACAATCTGTAAGAGGAAATTTTCAGATAAAGAATGATAGTGACTTTCTATTGCTCGAGTTTGCTGAGAACACTCGTAGTCCTCCAATTGATACAAATACAGCTCTTTCCAAACAGTTAAATCAGGCGTCATAACCATTCGTCTATTATTTGTATAGGCAGGAACAGGAATTTCCCTAACAATCTGTGTAGCAGCATTAAAATCTGACCAAATGATGGCTTGTGGTAAATCATAGACTGCAAGTTCATTCTTTAAAAAAGATTGATAATCCTCCAACTTTTCAGTATTTCTTAATACAAAATCACGAAATGCAACTAGTTGGCTATCATCTTTTACAAGATAAAGGTTATCCACGACTCTCCTTTCTTTCACACAATAGACTGAATAAACAAAAGAACCGCATCCGACAATCCTAGGTTGATTTAACCTAGGGGCGTCAGAAACGCGGTTCCACCCTAATTTATTACTTCATTGTTTTTGAGAATACTACAGAAAGCGCCAGCACTTTATTTTGCCCTACTTGGCTCCCACTATCCCAAGCTCGCTTGAAGAACGCCATAAGACTTTCTTTCCTGCTGACTATTATATCAAAAATTAGAATAATGTACAATTCTTTTTATGATTTTCTAAAAATCCATATCATCAACTCGTGGAGCACCAGACTGAACAGCAATTGTTTTTAAAGTTTCTCTCTCCTCATGACTCAGTTCAATTCCAAAGCAATCAAGATTAGCCTGAATACGAGACGCTGTGACAGATTTCGGAAGCGGTAAAAATCCTTCTGCTAAGTTCCATGCCAAGGCTATCTGAGCAACTGATTTCCCGTGATTTGTTGCGATTTCTTGGACTTGCTTGCTATCAAACAGTTCTCCCTGACCAAAAGGTCCCCAAGCTTCCAATAAAATTCCTTTTTCTCGACAGTAAGCTACGACTTCCTCTTGATACACTCCTGGCGCCAAACGAACTTGATTGACCGCAGGAAGAATTTTTGCTGTTTCAAGCAAGGCATCCAAATGCTTGGGAAGGAAATTACTAACACCGATAGCACAGATTTTGCCTTCTAGGTAAAGATCCTCCATCGCTCTCCAAACTTCTGAATTTCGGATTTTCCAGTGGTTATTTTCTCTGAGTGGTTTTGGATTTGGCCAATGAATCAAATACAAATCCAAATATTCCAAGCACAGCTTCTCTAAAGACTCTTCAAAAGCCTGACGAGCTTGCTCATAGCTATGATTTGTATTCCACAATTTACTAGTTACAAAAATTTCCTCTCGCGGAATGCCACTATCTTGAATGGCACGACCAACGCTTTCTTCATTTTTATAAATCGCTGCCGTATCGATATGGCGATAGCCTACCTTTAAAGCCTCTAGGACAGCTTGATAGGCAATCTCTCCATTTTCAGCTTTCCAGGTTCCAAATCCTAGAACTGGAATTGGAACGCTATTATTTAAAGTATAAGATTTCATTATTTTTCCTTTCTATGTAAAGAAAATCCAAAGAAACAAATTCTCAAAGAAAACTTATCTCTTTAGATTTTGTGTATTATTGATCACGGTCATAGTAAAGCTGGTGAGCTTTGAGACGGTAATCTAATAAATCTGGTATGGTTACAAAGTCATAACCTTGCCCTTTCAAGTAGTCAATAACCTTCGGTAGAGCATTTACAGTCTCAGCATGAATATCATGCATAAGGATAATAGAACCATTCTTGACTTCACGCTGAATTTCTGTCAAAATAGATGCTTCATTTTTACTCTTCCAGTCCAGACTATCCACATCCCACATAATAAAGCTCAAATCGAGACTATTGCGAATGTCATCTGTAATGGCTCCATAAGGCGGACGCATGAGTTTAGAACTAGAACCCAGCACCTTAGTTAACGCATCCTCAGTATCAGTAATTTGTTTTTTAGCTTCGTCAAGAGAAAGTTTTGAAAGAACTGGATGGCTCCAACTATGGTTCCCAATGACATGACCATCTGCTTTCATGCGCTTCAAAATCTCTTCATTGCCAGAAACTTTCTTACCTAAAACAAAGAAAGTAGCCTTAATTCCATACTTAGAAAGAGTATCTAATGCTTGATTTGTCGTTGCAGGATTTGGTCCATCATCAAAAGTTAAGGCTACTACTTTACGATTTTTCTTTTCATAATAAGCCTTATATAGCTCTGCGTCCTTATCTAATAAATAAGAGGACTGAACAACTTCAAAGAAACTAGATACTGGCAAGGCAATCTCATCCAGATTTTCAACAGGCTGACTAGGATAAAGGATAATCTGACTATCCTTATAATCAAAATTCCATGCAGATAAGTCTTGGTCAGACAAACCTTTAACAATCTGATCGACCTTTTCTTGCTCCAATTTCTTATCCTGTAAGAAAGAAGTCAGTTCTTTTATCAGTTGCTCTTTAGCCTTACTAGCATCTGAAAATAGTTGATCAAGGGTAAAAGGTTTACCGTCTTCTGTCAAATGCACTTTCGCTAGACTAGTTTTTTCCGTCTCTTCAACTTTTGAAGAAGTTAAATCATAGACTTGTTTCATCACACTTCGGTTGACAATCCCTTTTAAAGTCGAATCCTGTTTCTCCGTATAATAAAAAACCAGATTTTCCTTATCCTCTAGATTGTCTTTAATATCCTGTGTCATGATTCCCTTTATAGACGAAATCACTTGCTCCCCTTGGAGAGGATAATAGGCAATTACTTCGGCTTTTCCCTTACGAAAATGATCCTTCTGATTTCCCTCACTCAATTGATCATCTTTCTCTTTTTTGAGCGATTCAATCTTTTGTTCAAAACTTTGTTTTGTGTATATTTTGTATCCAATTATTGAACCAAGGACACAAATACTTACTGAGAAGATAGCTACTAGGACTATTAGACTCATTCTTATCTTATCGTGATTCTCACGCTTTGCTCTACTTTTATCCATAAGACCATCATATCAAATTCAAGCTATAATTTCAATGATTTTAGAGGAAACAGTATATTAAAAAGAGAGGAAATTCCCCTCTTAAGATTTTATTTGACTGCTTCTTTTAAAGCATCTACCTTGTCCAAACGTTCCCATGGAAGGTCAATATCTGTACGTCCCATGTGTCCATAAGCTGCTGTTTGACGGTAAATTGGACGCTTAAGATCCAACATTTGGATAATTCCTGCAGGGCGAAGGTCAAAGATTTGACGAGCTGCTTTTTCAAGCTTACTTTCAGCTACTGTTCCTGTACCAAGGGTATCGATACGGACAGAAACAGGCTGGGCAACACCGATAGCATAAGCCAATTGTACTTCCGCCTTTTTAGCAAGACCCGCTGCAACGATATTCTTGGCAATATAGCGAGCTGCATATGACGCAGAACGGTCCACCTTAGTCGCATCCTTACCAGAGAAGGCACCACCACCGTGACGAGAGTAGCCACCATAGGTATCCACGATAATCTTACGACCAGTCAAGCCTGAGTCTCCTTGAGGTCCACCGATGACAAAGCGACCAGTTGGATTGATGAAGAATTTTGTTTGCTCATCCAAGTAAGAGGCTGGAATAACCTCTTTGATAACCTTGCTAATGACATCATTGTGAATTTGTTCATTGCTGACTTCTGGATCGTGCTGAGTTGAAATAACAACTGTGTCCACACGTACTGGACGGTCATTTTCATCATACTCAACTGTAACTTGTGATTTAGCATCTGGGCGAAGATAGCTAATTTCCCCAGACTTACGAAGTTCTGCCAGACGACGAACCAACTTATGACTGAGTGAAATTGGCAATGGCATGAGCTCTTCTGTTTCATCAACTGCAAATCCAAACATAAGTCCTTGGTCTCCAGCTCCAATCAAGTCCAGTGGATCTTGATCTGCATTCCCACGAACCTCCAAAGCTTCGTTAACACCCTGGGCAATGTCTGGTGACTGCTCAACAAGTGACGGATGGACTCCCACCGTCTCAGCAGAAAAACCATACTCTGTATTGGTGTAACCAATCTCTGCAATGGTATCACGAACCACACGATTAATGTCCACATAGGCATTTGTAGAAATTTCACCAAAAACATGGACAGAACCAGTATATACAGCTGTCTCAGCAGCAACGTGCGCCTCTGGATCCTTAGCTAAAATAGCATCCAAAATCGCATC
>CAKQBM010000127.1 GCA_934216185.1 uncultured Streptococcus sp.
GGGAAATATGGTATAATGAAACGATAGATTTTTGAATAGGAATAAGATCATGTTTGGATTTTTTAAGAAAGATAAGGCTGTGGAAGTAGAGGTTCCGACACAGGTTCCTGCTCATATCGGCATCATCATGGATGGCAATGGCCGTTGGGCTAAAAAACGTATGCAACCGCGAGTTTTTGGACATAAGGCGGGCATGGAAGCATTGCAAACTGTGACCAAGGCAGCCAACAAACTGGGCGTCAAGGTGATTACAGTTTATGCTTTTTCTACGGAAAATTGGACCCGCCCCGATCAGGAAGTCAAGTTTATCATGAACTTGCCCGTAGAGTTTTATGATAATTATGTCCCTGAACTGCATGCGAATAATGTTAAGATTCAGATGATTGGGGAGACAGACCGCCTTCCTAAGCAAACTTTTGAAGCTCTGACCAAGGCTGAGGAATTAACTAAGAACAACACAGGATTAATTCTTAATTTTGCCCTCAACTATGGTGGACGTGCTGAGATTACACAGGCTCTTAAGTTGATTTCTCAGGATGTTTTAGATACCAAAATCAACCCAGGTGACATTACAGAGGAATTGATTGGTAATTATCTCTTTACCCAGCATTTGCCTAAGGAGTTGCGAGATCCGGACTTGATTATCCGTACTAGTGGAGAATTGCGTTTGAGCAATTTCCTTCCATGGCAGGGAGCCTACAGTGAGCTCTATTTTACGGATACCTTGTGGCCTGATTTTGACGAGGTGGCCTTGCAGGAAGCCATTCTTGCCTACAATCGTCGTCATCGCCGATTTGGAGGAGTTTAGGAGGAAATATGACACAGGATTTACAGAAAAGAACCTTGTTTGCAGGGATTGCACTGGCTATTTTCCTACCGATTTTGATGATTGGGGGACTCTTGCTGCAGATAGCAATTGGAATCATAGCTATGCTAGCCATGCATGAACTTTTGAAGATGAGAGGTCTAGAAACCATGACTATGGAGGGCCTCTTGACCCTTTTTGCAACCTTTGCCTTGACCATTCCCTTGGAGAATTACCTGACTTTTTTGCCAGTTGATGGGAATGTGGTTGCTTATAGTGTTTTGATTTCAATCATGTTAGGAACGACTGTTTTTAGCAAGTCCTATACGATTGAGGACGCTGTTTTCCCTCTTGCTATGAGTTTCTATGTAGGCTTTGGATTTAATGCCTTACTAGATGCTCGCGTTGCAGGTTTAGATAAGGCGCTTTTGGCCTTGTGTATCGTCTGGGCGACTGACAGCGGTGCCTATCTTGCTGGGATGAGATACGGTAAACGAAAATTAGCGCCAAGGGTATCACCTAATAAAACCTTTGAGGGTGCCTCGGGTGGTATTTTAGGAGCTATCTTGATAACAATTGTCTTTATGATTTTTGATAGGACAGTTGCTCTTCCATATGGAATTTACAAGATGTCAGTCTTTGCTATTTTCTTTAGCATTGCTGGACAATTTGGTGATTTACTAGAAAGTTCGATCAAGCGTCACTTTGGTGTCAAGGATTCTGGGAAATTTATCCCTGGACATGGTGGTGTTTTGGATCGTTTTGATAGTATGTTGCTTGTATTTCCAATCATGCACTTATTTGGACTCTTTTAATCAAAAGACGGAGGAAATACTATGCTCGGAATTTTAACCTTTATTCTGGTTTTTGGGATTATTGTGGTGGTGCACGAGTTCGGACACTTCTACTTTGCCAAGAAATCAGGGATTCTAGTGCGTGAATTTGCCATCGGTATGGGACCCAAAATCTTTGCTCACATTGGCAAGGATGGGACGGCCTATACCATTCGAATCTTGCCTCTGGGTGGCTATGTTCGTATGGCTGGTTGGGGTGATGATACAACTGAAATTAAGACAGGAACTCCTGTCAGTTTGACGCTTACTGATGATGGTAAGGTTAAACGCATCAATCTTTCAGGTAAAAAATTAGATCAAACAGCCCTCCCTATGCAGGTGACCCAGTTTGATTTTGAAGACAAGCTCTTTGTCAAGGGCTTGGTTCTGGAAGAAGAAAAAACATTTGCAGTAGATCACGATGCAACGGTTGTGGAAGCAGATGGAACTGAGGTTCGAATTGCACCTTTAGATGTTCAATATCAAAATGCAACTATCTGGGGCAAACTCATTACCAACTTTGCAGGTCCTATGAACAACTTTATCTTAGGTGTCGTTGTTTTCTGGATTTTAATCTTCATGCAGGGTGGAGTCAGAGATGTCGATACCAACCAGTTCCATATTATGCCCCAAGGGGCCTTGGCTAAGGTGGGAGTACCAGAAACGGCACAAATTACCAAGATTGGCTCACATGAGGTTAGCAACTGGGAAAGCTTGATTCAGGCTGTGGAATCAGAAACCAAAGATAAGACGGCCCCGACCTTGGATGTGACTATTTCTGAAAAGGGGAGTGACAAACAAGTAACAGTTACTCCAGAAGAAAGTCAAGGTCGATATCTTCTAGGTGTTCAACCGGGGATTAAGTCAGATTTTGTATCTATGTTTATAGGTGGTTTTACAACTGCTGCTGACTCGGCCCTCCGAATTCTATCAGCTCTGAAAAATCTGATTTTCCAACCGGATTTGAACAAGCTAGGTGGACCTGTTGCCATCTTTAAGGCAAGTAGTGATGCTGCTAAAAATGGAATTGAGAATGTCTTGTACTTCTTGGCAGTGATTTCCATCAATATCGGGATTTTTAATCTTATTCCGATTCCAGCTCTGGATGGTGGTAAGATTGTGCTCAATATCCTAGAAGCCATCCGCCGTAAACCATTAAAACAAGAAATTGAAACCTATGTCACCTTGGCCGGAGTGGTCATCATGGTTGTCTTGATGATTGCTGTGACTTGGAATGACATCATGCGACTCTTTTTTAGATAATCGAGGAATATTATGAAACAAAGTAAAATGCCTATCCCAACGCTTCGCGAAATGCCAAGCGATGCTCAAGTTATCAGCCATGCTCTTATGTTGCGTGCTGGTTATGTTCGCCAAGTTTCTGCAGGTGTTTATTCTTACCTACCACTTGCCAACCGTGTGATTGAAAAAGCTAAAAACATCATGCGCCAAGAATTCGACAAGATTGGTGCCGTTGAGATGTTGGCTCCTGCACTTCTTAGTGCAGAATTGTGGCGTGAATCAGGTCGTTACGAAACTTATGGTGAAGACCTTTACAAACTAAAAAACCGCGAAAAATCAGACTTTATCCTAGGCCCAACTCACGAAGAAACCTTTACAGCTATTGTCCGTGATTCTGTTAAGTCTTACAAGCAATTGCCACTTAATCTTTATCAAATCCAGCCTAAGTATCGTGATGAAAAACGCCCACGTAATGGACTTCTCCGTACACGTGAGTTTATCATGAAGGATGCTTACAGTTTCCACGCTAACTATGATAGCTTGGACAGTGTTTACGATGAGTACAAGGCTGCTTATGAGCGTATTTTCACTCGTAGTGGCTTAGACTTCAAGGCTATCATTGGTGACGGTGGAGCCATGGGTGGTAAGGACAGCCAAGAATTTATGGCCATTACACCTGCTCGTACAGACCTTGACCGCTGGGTTGTTTTGGATAAGTCAGTTGCCTCATTTGATGAGATTCCTGCAGAGGTGCAAGAAGAAATCAAGGCAGAATTGCTCAAATGGATGGTTTCTGGTGAAGATACCATTGCTTACTCAAGTGAATCTAGTTATGCGGCCAACTTGGAAATGGCAACAAACGAGTACAAACCAAGCAACCGTGTTGTCACTGAAGAAGAAGTGACTCGTGTTGCAACACCAGATGTTAAATCAATTGATGAAGTTGCAGCCTTCCTCAATGTTCCAGAAGAACAAACGATTAAAACCCTCTTCTATATGGCGGATGGTGAGCTTGTTGCAGCCCTTCTAGTTGGAAATGACCAGCTCAATGAAGTCAAGTTGAAAAACCACTTGGGAGCAGATTTCTTTGACGTTGCTAGCGAAGAAGAAGTGGCGAGTCTTGTTCAAGCAGGTTTTGGTTCACTTGGACCAGTTGGTTTGCCAGAGAATGTTAAAATCATCGCAGACCGTAAGGTGCAAGATGTCCATAATGCAGTTGTGGGTGCTAACGAAGATGGCTTCCACTTGACTGGTGTGAACCCAGGTCGTGATTTTACTGCAGAATATGTGGATATCCGTGAAGTTCGTGAGGGTGAAATTTCCCCAGACGGGCAAGGTGTCCTTAACTTTGCGCGTGGTATCGAAATTGGTCACATCTTCAAACTCGGCACTCGCTATTCAGCAAGCATGGGAGCAGATGTTTTGGATGAAAATGGCCGTGCTGTGCCAATTATCATGGGATGTTACGGTATCGGTGTCAGCCGTCTCCTTTCAGCAGTGATGGAGCAACACGCTCGCCTCTTTGTTAATAAAACGCCAAAAGGTGAATACCGTTACGCTTGGGGAATCAATTTCCCTAAAGAGTTGGCACCATTTGATGTTCACTTGATCACTGTCAATGTCAAGGATGAAGAAGCGCAAGCCTTGACAGAAAAGCTTGAAGCAAGCTTGATGGGAGCTGGTTACGAAGTCTTGACAGATGACCGTAACGAACGTGTCGGAGTCAAATTCAGTGATAGCGACTTGATTGGATTGCCAATCCGTATCACTGTTGGGAAGAAAGCAGCAGATGGTATCGTAGAAGTTAAGATTAAAGCGACTGGTGACACTATCGAAGTTCATGCAGATAACGTACTTGAAACGCTTGAAATCCTAAGCAAGAAATAAAAACTATAATCAGAAGAAAAACAAGGAAAAAATGTAACTAGTTTTTACCTTGTTTTTTCTGTATAATGGGAAAAATGAGTAGATAAAGAGGTAAATGTATGCTAAGATTTCCAAAGGATTTTGTCTGGGGATCCTCTACTTCTGGGCCACAGACAGAAGGACGTGTAGCTGGTGA
>CAKQBM010000128.1 GCA_934216185.1 uncultured Streptococcus sp.
AGACCAGCAGCATCAACCGCAAGACAAACATCCAAACGATCATCGATGATCAGGGGTACCTGATAGGCATCTGTTATTTCCTTAACTTGTTTTGCCAGTTGATAATATTGATTGGTTGTGAGATTTTTTTCTCGTAATTGGACTATGGTAACCCCTGAACGGCAGGCCGTCTCAACCTTTTCAAGAAATCTTTTCAAGGAATCTTGGTAGCGATTGGTTACCAGATACAGTCTAAGCGCCTCTCTATTCATAAACATCTCCTTCGATAGCATCTAACCAGTTTTCATCTCTTTTGAGGAGCGAAAGCTGATTGAGTACTTGGTAACGAAAATCTTCCAATCCCATTCCTTGAACAACTATTTTCTCAGCAGAGATATTGAGATAAGAAACCGCTAGGCAAGAAGCTTCAAAACCAGTCATTCCTTGGCTGAGAAAAACGGCTGTCAAGGCTCCAACCAAGTCTCCTGTCCCTGTTATCCAGTCTAATTCTGCACAGCCATTTTCCAGTACAGCGACCTGATTCTTCGAAACGATGAGGTCCTTGGGACCTGTGACTAAGAATGACATACCTGGATAGGTCTGACACCAGTCTTTCAAGACTTGAAGTAAATCTTCAGTTTCTTGATCTTTAGCACTCGCATCGACCCCAACGCCGTGGTGTTTTAAGCCAACAAGACTTCGAATTTCCGACTTATTTCCTTTAAGGACCGTAGGTCTATAGTCTAAAAGGTCTTTAACTAAACTCTTACGAATGGATGAAGCTGTTACGCCAACCGCATCTACTACCATTGGGAGAGAAACTTGAGCTGCATAAGAAGCTGCCATACGGATTGCTTTTTCCTTCTCAGCTGACAAATGCCCCAAATTGATGAAGAGTGCCTGGCTTTGCTTAGTAAAATCAAGAACCTCACGAGGGTCATCTGCCATGACAGGTTTAGATCCCAGCGCTAAAATACCATTGGCCAGCATCTCGCAGGAAATTTCATTGGTAATGCATTGAATGAGGGAAGTCGTTTCCAGAGGAAAAGGATTTGTCAATTCCTGCATCAGTCTATCCTTTCACCAAAGAAATATCCCTGCACTTTTTTAAAGAATTCCTGCTTGATTAAAAATCGAAAGGCAATAAAGGAAATCGCTGTACCAATCAAGGTTGCTCCGAAAAATCGAGGCGTGTAGATTAACCAGCTAAGCTTAGCAGCCGATCCTGTAAAGAGTACCATAACAGGATAGGAAACAATAGAGCCAATAATACCTGTTCCCACAATCTCTCCTAGAGCGGAATAATGAAATTTTCGACCGTACTTATAAAAGAGACCTGCCAGAAGGGCTCCAAAAGTCGCTCCTGTGAGAGCTAAAGGCGGAATCCCTTGAGTCGTCATACGGATAAAGGCTGTCACTGTAGCCATAGCCAAAGCATAAACAGGTCCCATCATGATTCCTGCTAGAATATTGACTACACTGGACATCGGTGCCATTCCCTCAATCCGAAAGATAGGTGTAAGGACTACATCAAGGGCAATCATCATGGATAAAATGGTTAATTTGTGAATTTGTAATTGGTGCTTTCTCATGTTTATTATTCTCCTTTTTCTAAAGACTGTAAATCGCTCTTCCAGGTTTGGTGTTGGTAGGCCATTTCCCAAAACTTGGCTTCCATATGAACACTGATGTGGAAGGCATCTAGCATTTTTTTCTTGTCTGTCTCGTCACTTTCTCTATAGAGTTGATTGACCAAAGCCCCTTCCTCTCTGATTTGCTGCTCCAACTCATCCGTAATATAAGTTTCAATCCATTGTTGGTAGAGAGGATTTGGTGATGGTTTAAGATTAAGTGATTTGCCTATATCATGGTATAACCAAGGACAAGGCAGCAAACTTGCAAAAGCAATGGCTAAGTTCGACTCTGCAAATTGCCGATAAATATGAGAGATATAATGATAGCAGGTTGGAGCGATTGGATGTTGCTCCATTTCCTGATCGCTGATTTCCAATTCCTTAAAAAATTGTTGGCGGATAAATAATTCCCCTTCTACTAAACTCTGAGCATTTTGTTTCAAAAGTCTCTTCATCTCTGGGTTTGAAGTTTTTTCAGCCAAGATATCATAGGCTTTTGAAAAAGCATTTAAGTAATATGCATCCTGTATCAAGTAGTAACGGAAAATGGACGGGTCTAAATTTCCCTCTTGTAACTGTAAAACAAAGGGGTGATGAAATGAGGCCTGCCAAGCTTCCTTGGATAATTCCATCGCAATATCTGTAAATTCCATAATAACTCCTTTATAAAAATAAACTGGTTTGAAGCAATAAAAAGAAAAGCAGGTAGATTAATTTTGTTTTTTTAGGAATATAAAAAGTCCGATAGCGATTCTCCACCTGTGCATGTTCGTCATATCCATGCGCCGATAGAGCTCTCAGGTAAAGATGGCGCCACCTAAAGACTGTCATCAGAACCTTGCTGTAAATCAAGGGAGACCAAACATGCAGTTCTTGACCACGTAATAAGCACGCTTCCTTGAGGGACTTGATTTCTTGCTGAATAAGGGGAAAGGAATTGAATACCACAATCAAGGCATAGGCCCAAGAGCGTGATAACCCCTTTTGAGCCAAGTACAAGAGAAGCTCTTTTAGGGAAATAGAGGAAACAAAAACAAGACCAATACAAACGGTCACAAAGGCTCTCGTTCCAAGCATCACTGCCTGCGAAGCATCCCCATGTAACTGAACTGCCCAGTAGTTGGCCAAAGATGGCAAAATGGCGAGCAGAATCATCCAAGCCAATACTTTAAATCGACGGTAATAGAGCATAAAGAGAATACAAAATGCAACTACCGAAAGATTCAGAGCAATCGAAGGAATAAAAGATGTTTCCAAGGATAAAATCAGCAAGAAGAGACTGATAATCGGTGTCTGGGTTGCTACTTTGACCATACTATCTCACCTCCCTTTGAGCATTGCTACTCTGAGATGTGAGTGGTTTGGTAATTGTCACTTCTTTCACATGACTGAGACCCTGACTAGTCATCTCAATCCAATAATCAACCACAGAGATCAAGGGATCTAAACGATGGCTAATGAGCAGAAAACTTCTTCCTTGATTTCTATCCTCCACAATCCACTGACAAAAATAATGGCAAGCTCTATCATCCAAACCTGCAAAAGGTTCATCTAGTAAAATCACAGAAGCCTTGCTGGTCAAGATGGTCAAGAGCTGAAGAATCTTTTGCTGACCACCACTTAATTGATAAGGACTCTTATCAAGCACCCGCTCCAGATCAAAATATCGTAAAGCTTGGAAAATTCGTTGATTTCTTTCAGAATCAGGTCCATCTAATTGAAGTTCCTCTCGCAGACTGACTCGGATAAACTGCTTCTCAGCTTCCTGAACAACACCCGTTAGGTCATGATACAAACTCTTTTTCTTTTTCAGGACTGTCCCCTTCCAGGTAATGCGCCCCTTATACTTTTGAAATTGAAGAATAGACCGAAAGAGGGTTGATTTCCCGACACCATTATCACCCAAGATACAGGAAATTCCTTGGTAAAATGTGAAATCAGCAATCGAAAAGAGAGAGCGCTTATCCAGCTCACAAGTCATTCCATCCATATGGAATAGTTCTGGACTAGAAGCAACTTCCTTTGAAGCAACCTGTGTCATCTCAGAGGAAGGGATTTGAAACACTTCTCTTAGTTGTCCGTCTCTTAGTTCCACCATATGGTCGATATAGGATTCATAGTCCGTCAAATCATGGTCGCATAAAATAACTGTCTTCCCATCAGAGACCAACTCTTTTAGAATCTCCAATATCTCTATCCTACTCTTGCGGTCAATGGAAGCAAAAGGCTCATCCAAGAGATAGACCCTAGGATTCATAGCAAAGAGAACAGTCAAAGCAGCCTTTTGCTTTTCCCCACCTGATAAGTGATGGATGGAACGGTGCAAGATCGCATTGCAGCGACATTGCTGGACAACCTCTGCTATTTTAGAATCAATTTCCTGAATGGGATACCCAATATTTTCCAAGGTAAAAATCAACTCCTCAAACAAGTTCTCCATGGTAAATTGATGATTGGGATTTTGAAAGAGAATACCAACCGTCTGAACACGTTCGATGATAGAAAGCTGACTGACCTCGCTCCCATCTATCAGGACTTGACCGCTATAGGGAAGAGAACTGACTTGAGCAATGATTTGAAAGAGGCTAGATTTTCCAGACCCACTGCTCCCAACCAACAAGGTAAAGGCTTGCGCATGAAAAGTAAAATCAAGTGGCTCAGAGAAGATTTGGGACTGAATCGCTCGTAGTTCCAGCCCCATCTATGCCTTGCCCCCAGATGCAAACTGATGATAGAGTTTGACAATAGCACGAACCAAGATGGTACAGAAGAAAAAGACGGAAATAAAACGTACCACTAATAAGGAAAGAACAAAAGGAAGGGAGAAGGCATAGTAACCTAACTTAATGTATTCATAGACAAAGCTAACAAGCGTAATCCCAATACTATTGGCAGTTAGAGAGAGCCAACTTTCATAGCGATTCTTGGTTACGATAAAACCAAGTTCACTTCCCAAACCTTGAACCAAGCCAGATAAAAGGGCACCTAGACCGAATTGGCTACCATAAAGGACTTCAGCAAGCGCAGCTAGCACTTCTCCAATCGTTGCACTTCCCACTCTTGGAACAAAGATAGCAGCAATAGGCGCAGCCATACACCAGAGACCAAAGAGGATTTCATTGGCAAAGGCCTGTAAACCAAGAGGGGCTAAAATCAGAGTGAGGATATCAAACAGATAACCTGAACCCACAAAAACGCCACCAAAAAAGATAGACAAGAAAGCAAGTAAAATAACATCTTTTAACTGCCATTTTTTCAACATAAAAAACTCCTTTTT
>CAKQBM010000129.1 GCA_934216185.1 uncultured Streptococcus sp.
CGAAATCAAATCTGGATGGCCAAAAATCCTTGGTTTGAGGCAGAAGTGGTGCCAGATTTGAAAAAAAGAATTAAAACTATTTTAGGAGAAACAGAATGAAAGAAATAGCCTTTGACGCATTTTACCAGCTTTATCAAAACGACCAACTTTCTCTAGTTGATGTGAGAGAAGTGGATGAGTTTGAAGCTCTTCATTTAGAAGGTGCCTATAACCTACCGCTTAGTCAATTGGCTGATAGCTATGATAAGTTGGACAAGGACCAGTTACATTATGTTATTTGCAAATCTGGAATGAGATCGGCGCGTGCTTGTCAATTTCTAGCTGAACAAGGTTATGAAGTTATCAATGTTCAAGGTGGCATGTTAGCCTTTGAAGAACTGTAAACAGTAGACCTTCTCCTACTTGGTGTGGACTGGGTAGGAGAATTTTATTTTTAGATAATTCTCATTTTTGAGAATCTTGAAAACATTCAATATTTACTTCGTGAAGCTTTTTTCATACTCCTATTCGTGATATACTAAGTCAGTATTTTATAAATATGAAGGAGATTTTCATGGCTAAAAAAGGTGCCTTAACAGGTTTGCTCCTGTTTGGAATATTTTTTGGTGCGGGGAACTTGATTTTTCCGCCTTCTCTAGGTGCTCTATCTGGGGAACATTTTCTTCCTGCCATCGCAGGTTTTGTCTTTTCAGGTGTCGGTATCGCCGTCTTGACTCTTATTATTGGAACGCTCAATCCTAAAGGATATATCTATGAGATTTCAACAAAGATAGCGCCTTGGTTTGCGACTCTTTACCTCTCAGTTCTTTACTTGTCAATCGGTCCATTCTTTGCCATCCCGCGTACAGCTACAACAGCTTACGAAGTGGGGATTAGCCCCCTTTTGTCGGATGCAAATAAAGGTCTTGGTTTGATTGTCTTTACGGTTCTGTATTTTGCAGCAGCGTATTTGATTTCGCTTAATCCATCAAAAATCTTAGACCGTATCGGCCGTATTTTAACGCCAGTCTTTGCGATTTTGATTGTTATTTTGGTTGTTCTAGGAGCTTTCAAATACGGTGGAACAAGTCCTCAAGCTGCTTCAGCTGCTTATCAAGCTTCTGCCTTTGGTACAGGTTTCCTAGAAGGTTACAATACCTTGGACGCCCTTGCTTCAGTTGCCTTTAGTGTAATCGCAGTTCAAACCTTGAAACAACTTGGATTTTCAAGTAAGAAAGAATACATTTCGACTATTTGGGTTGTTGGTATCGTTGTTGCCCTTGCCTTCAGCGCTCTTTATATCGGGTTAGGTTTCCTTGGAAATCATTTCCCAGTACCTGCTGAAGCGATGAAGGGTGGAACACCAGGTGTTTACATCTTGTCACAAGCCACTCAAGAAATCTTTGGTTCAACAGCTCAACTCTTCCTTGCAGCTATGGTTACTGTAACCTGCTTCACAACAACAGTTGGTCTGATTGTGTCAACAGCTGAGTTCTTTAATGAGCGCTTCCCACAAATCAGCTACAAGGTTTATGCGACAGCCTTTACCTTGATTGGATTTGCGATTGCCAACTTGGGTCTTGATGCGATTATCAAGTACTCAATCCCTGTACTGGTTATCTTGTACCCAATCACTATTGCCATCGTTATGATTGTCATTGTCAACAAATTTGTGGCTCTTTCAAAACCAGGTATGCAGTTGACAATTGCAGTCGTTACAGCTATTGCCATTGCAAGCGTATTAGGAAGCTCATTTAAAGTTGAGTTTCTTGCAAATCTTGTCAACGCTCTTCCTTTTGCAAAGGCATCACTCCCATGGTTGGTACCAGCCATTGTCGGAATCTTGCTCTCATTGGTTCTACCAAACAAGCAAGAAAGTGATGTTTTTGAAATGGAATAATCACTAATACTCTTCGAAAATCTCTTCAAACCGCGTCAACGTCGCCTTGCCGTAGGTATGGTTACTGACTTCGTCAGTTCTATCCACAACCTCAAAGCAGTGCTTTGAGCTGACTTCGTCAGTTCCATCTACAACCTCAAAGCAGTGCTTTGAGCTGACTTCGTCAGTTCCATCTACAACCTCAAAACAGTGTTTTGAGCAACCTGCGGCTAGTTTCCTAGTTTGCTCTTTGATTTTCATTGAGTATAAAATCACTTTTGTAGCCAAGTCTACAGGGGTGATTTTCTTTTTTTATCCGATGATAAATGTGTTATAATAGGTAGCAAAAGAGGTGAAGAAATGAATCAAACAGTAGAATATATCAAAGAACTGACAGCCATTGCGTCGCCAACAGGCTTCACTCGTGAGATTTCGGACTATTTAGTCAAGACTCTAGAAGGTTTTGGTTACCAGCCAGTTCGCACAGCCAAGGGCGGTGTCAATGTGACCATCAAAGGTCAAAATGATGAGCAACACCGCTATGTGACTGCCCATGTGGATACGCTTGGTGCTATTGTTCGTGCTGTCAAACCAGACGGTCGTCTCAAAATGGATCGTATCGGTGGTTTTCCTTGGAACATGATTGAAGGAGAAAACTGTACCGTTCACGTAGCTAGCACAGGTGAAAAAGTATCAGGAACCATCCTTATCCACCAAACTTCTTGCCATGTCTACAAGGATGCAGGAACTGCAGAACGCACGCAGGACAATATGGAAGTGCGTTTGGATGCAAAAGTGACCAATGAGAAAGAAACTCGTGCTCTTGGCATTGAGGTTGGTGATTTTATCAGCTTTGACCCACGAACTGTCGTAACTGAGACAGGTTTTATCAAGTCTCGTCATTTGGATGATAAGGTCAGCGCAGCGATTTTGCTCAATCTCCTTCGTATCTATAAGGAAGAAAAGATTGAATTGCCAGTAACAACCCATTTTGCGTTTTCAGTCTTTGAAGAAGTGGGACACGGTGCTAACTCTAATATTCCTGCTCAGGTAGTAGAATATCTGGCTGTGGATATGGGAGCTATGGGCGATGATCAGCAGACAGACGAGTACACAGTGTCTATCTGTGTCAAGGATGCTTCTGGACCTTATCACTATGACTTCCGTCAACACTTGGTTGCCTTGGCTAAAGAACAAGATATTCCATTTAAGCTGGATATCTATCCATTTTATGGTTCGGACGCTTCAGCAGCTATGTCTGCAGGAGCAGAACTCAAACATGCCCTTCTTGGTGCTGGTATTGAGTCTAGTCACTCATATGAACGCACTCATATTGATTCGGTGGTTGCAACGGAGCGTATGGTTGATGCTTATCTTAAGAGTGCATTGGTAGACTAATATGTGTCTGATTTGCCAGAGAATTGAGCTCATCAAAGCTGGGGAAAATCCTTACTTTGTAAGAGAGTTGGAAACAGGCTACCTTGTGGTTGGAGACCACCAGTATTTTGCAGGATATAGTCTTTTTCTAGCCAAGGAACATGTCACCGAATTGCATCACTTGAAAAAGGAAACGAAACTCCGTTTTTTAGGGGAAATGAGTTTAGTCCAAGAGGCAGTTGCCAAGGCCTTTGCTGCTGAGAAAATGAATATCGAACTTCTAGGAAATGGTGATGCCCATCTTCATTGGCATCTGTTTCCTAGACGGCCAGGTGATATGAATGGTCACGGTCTCAAGGGACGTGGGCCAGTCTGGTGGGTTCCCTTTGAAGAAATGACCTCAGAAACCTGCCAAGCAAAACCGGATGAGATTAAAAGATTAGTCGAACATTTATCGTCAGAACTAGATAAATTATTGGGAATAAAGGAGTAGAAATGAAGAAAAGATACCTTATCTTGACAGCTTTGCTAGCCTTGAGTCTAGCAGCTTGTTCACAGGAAAAAGCAAAAAATGAAGATGGAGCAGCTAAGACAGAACAAACAGCTAAAGCTGATGGAACAGTCGAAAGTAAGCCTCAAGAAGCCACCCAGAAAAAAGCAGAAGTGGTTAACAAAGGTGACTACTACAGTATTCAAGGGAAATACGATGAAATTATCGTAGCAAATAAACACTATCCATTGTCGAAAGACTACAATCCAGGGGAAAATCCAACAGCCAAAGCAGAGTTGGTCAAGCTCATCAAAGCTATGCAAGAGGCAGGATTCCCAATCAGTGACCATTATAGTGGTTTTAGAAGTTATGAAACTCAGACTAACCTCTATCAAGATTATGTCAATAAAGATGGAAAGGCTGCAGCAGATCGTTACTCTGCCCGCCCTGGCTATAGCGAGCACCAGACAGGCTTGGCCTTTGATGTGATTGGGACAAATGGTGATTTGGTGACAGAAGAAAAAGCGGCCCAATGGCTTTTGGACCATGCAGCTGATTATGGTTTTGTTGTCCGTTATCTTAAAGGTAAGGAAAAGGAAACAGGCTATATGGCTGAGGAATGGCACCTTCGTTATGTCGGAAAAGAGGCTAAAGAGATTGCAGCTAGTGGCCTCAGTTTGGAAGAGTATTTCGGCTTTGAAGGTGGAGATTACGTCGATTAATACTCTTCGAAAATCTCTTCAAACCACGTCAGCGTCGCCTTACCGTAGGTATGGTTACTGACTTCGTCAGTTCTATCCACAACCTCAAAACAGTGTTTTGAGCTGACTTCGTCAGTTTTATCTGCAACCTCAAAGCTGTACTTTGAGCAGCCTGCGGCTAGCTTCCTAGTTTGCTATTTGATTTTCATTGAGTATAAAGAATAAACTTTTCTCTTGCAATTCTAGATAAATAGTGTATAATAGATGGGTATGTGAAAAGCATACTTGTGGGAGGTAAAAATCTTTAATTACCGCCAAAACCACAAAGGAGGATTTAAAAATGGCTAAAAAAGTCGAAAAACTTGTAAAATTGCAAATCCCTGC
>CAKQBM010000130.1 GCA_934216185.1 uncultured Streptococcus sp.
ATAGAGCCAACTGATCGAAGCCTTCTTAGTGGTGGAGAGATTTGTGAGACGATTATTCTGTCTTTTAATGGAGAGGTAGTGGAAAGAATCAAGCAGATGGACGGAGTCTATGAAGGTGGCTATCTTACCAATCTAAATGGCAAATTTCCATGGTATATCTATGAAGTAGATGGACTTAAACTTGCAGTTACTATGGCTACTATTGGAGCTTCGATGGTTGTGGGTTTCTTAGAAGAACTCAAAGCGAGAGGTTTTAACAACTTTATCGTTTTAGGGTCTTGTGGAGTTCTGGACCAGTCTATCCAAGCAGATAAGATTATCCTACCAAGTTCGGCTTTACGTGATGAAGGTACAAGTTACCATTACGCTCCTCCAAGTGATGAGATAGCTTATGATGAAACTTTGCTCTTAACTATGGAAGAAGCCTTGAATAAAGCTGGCATTGAGCATATTCGAACAAAGTCTTGGACCACAGATGCCTTCTATCGTGAGACAGTTGCTAAGGTCAAACGAAGACTAGCAGCAGGAGCTAGAGTTGTCGATATGGAAGCTTCAGCTATCATGGCCTGGGCCCAATATCGACTAGCCAATGTCTATCAATTTTTCTACACAGCTGACTATGTCGACCATCAAAATCACGAATGGGATGCTAGACGCGAGGATAGAAAAGCGGATGCTATGACTTTCTTTGAGATAGCATTAGTAATTGCTAGAGAGTTGGATTGAAACGACTCTTTACGGATAAACAAGAAACAGAAAGGAGTCAGTGAGTGATTAAAATTTACGACACCATGTCTCGTGATCTGCGAGAATTTGTCCCAATTGAGGACGGTAAGGTAAAGATGTATGTCTGTGGGCCTACGGTATATAACTATATTCACGTGGGGAATGCTCGTTCGACGGTGGCTTTTGATACCATTCGTCGTTACTTCGAATACCGTGGTTATGAGGTTGCCTATATTTCCAATTTCACGGATGTGGATGATAAGATTATCAACCGTGCCAGGGAAGAAGGCATCACGCCTCAGGAGGTTGCGGACAAGTACATCGCTGCCTTTCGTGAGGATGTGACGGCCTTGGGCGTCAAACCTGCGACTCGCCATCCGCGTGTAGTGGAGTTTATGATTGACATCATCCGTTTTGTGGAAGACTTGATTGAAAAAGGTTTTGCCTATGAGAGCCAAGGAGATGTCTATTTCCGTGTGGAAAAATCTCATAACTATGCCAAGTTGGCCAATAAAACCTTGGAAGACTTGGAGCTAGGTGCTTCAGGTCGTACCGATGAAGAAACGGTTCGTAAGGAAAATCCTGTGGACTTTGCCCTCTGGAAAGCTGCCAAGCCAGGCGAGATTTCTTGGGATAGTCCTTGGGGACCTGGTCGTCCGGGCTGGCACATCGAGTGTTCAGTCATGTCGACAGAGATTTTAGGTGATACCATTGATATTCACGGTGGTGGAGCTGACCTAGAGTTTCCACACCACACTAATGAAATTGCCCAGTCAGAAGCAAAAACAGGTCAGACCTTTGCCAACTACTGGATGCACAATGGCTTTGTCAATATCGATAATGTCAAAATGTCCAAGTCCTTGGGCAACTTTATTACCGTACATGATGCCCTTAAAACCCTTGATGGGCAAGTGCTTCGTTTCTTCTTTGCAACTCAACACTACCGCAAGCCAATCAACTTTACGGAAAAAGCGGTGCGTGATGCAGAGACTAATCTCAAGTATCTGAAGAATACTTATGAGCAACCATTTACAGGAAACGTGGATGCCCAAAACTTGCAAGCCTTTAAAGATAAGTTTGTAGCTGCTATGGATGAGGATTTCAGCGCTGCAAATGGTATCACAGTAGTCTTTGAAATGGCCAAATGGATCAACTCAGGCAACTATGATGCAAGTGTTAAGGAAGCTCTTGCGGCTATGTTAGAAGTCTTTGGAATTGTCTTTATTGAGGAAGTTTTGGATGTAGAGATTGAAGACTTGATTCAAAAACGCCAAGAAGCGCGTGCCAATCGTGACTTTGACACAGCAGACCAGATCCGTGACCAATTGGCTGCTCAGGGAATTAAGCTCCTTGACACCAAGGATGGAGTGAGGTGGACACGTGATTGATGTCAATCTCATTAACGGGATTGCCCTAGCCTTTGAGGGGGATGCGGTGTATTCTATGTATATTCGTCGCCACCTCATCCTCAAAGGTATGACCAAGCCCAATAAACTCCACCAAGAGGCGACCAAGTATGTGTCGGCTAAAGCTCAGGCTCGCCTGATTTCCCTCATGTTGGAGGAGCAAGTCCTGACGGAAAAAGAAGAAGAAATTTATAAACGAGGCCGCAATACCAATAGCCACACTAAGGCAAAAAATGCTGATGTAGTGACTTACCGTATGTCCACAGGTTTTGAAGCGGTCATGGGCTATCTCCATATGACTGAGAATCTGGAACGTCTTGAGAGCTTGATTTCGTGGTGCATCCAAAAAGTGGAGGGCTAGAACATGAGGGCAAAAGAACTACAAGACTGGTTTCCTGAAGCTCGGACTTCAGACCAACCAGTAGAGAAAGAGGGCTATCTCACGCTCCCTTTAGCTTCTCAGCAATGGATTTTGCTGGAGGAAGCTGGGCTCAGCGAGCGTGAAAAGCAGTTGGTTGCCCTCTTGACCCAGCAGGAGCAGGCTCGTTCGCTAAACCCTTGGTATTCCTATCTGGTTGAGGGCAAGGGACAGGCACCGCAAGTTTTTAAAAAGATTCAGCTGGTTTATTGTCATCTTTCCTATTTTCAGCAGGAAAATCTAGCTTCTTGGCTGGATATGATGCGGACCCTTTTTCCGAATTGTCAGACGGTGCTTCAGGTCGGAGCTCAGGATTATGTCTTCGTGCTTCAACAAGACAAATACACTTCTGTAAGGGCTATTTTAAGTGATACGATTGAAGCGGTTGAGTATGACTTTGGATTGCGTCTATCTATCATGTTAGGCCAGGTTTGGTCTCAGACGGGGCACCAAGCCCTATCCGACTTGATCAAAGCGGAGCGCGATTTGTTTAAGACTTGGTGGCGTCAGGGTCACCAAGGTGTTCATACTTTTTCTCAGCTCTATCTTTGGAGTATGGGAGAAAGACTCGTGGACTTGAAGGCAATCAAGGAATGTCTACACCAGATGATCTTGGATCAAGACCAGATTCAGGAAATCATTCTCTCCCTTTGGGAAAATAGTGCTGTCCTCACTAAAACATCCCAGAAACTCTATCTGCACCGCAATTCTCTCCAATACAAGATTGATAAGTGGGAAGAATTGACAGGGCTTCAGTTGAAGGAATTGACTGACCTGACCCTGTGTTATCAATTGATTTTACCAGATATTTTATAAAGTTTTGTGCAAGTTGCACAGAACTTTTTTATTTTTTTGGTCATCTTGCCATAGAAATGTAAAGCGTTTTCATCTATAATAAAACTATCAAAAGACAAAAGGAGTTCACCTCATGGTAGAATTGAATCTTAAAAACATTTACAAAAAATATCCAAACAGCGAACACTACTCAGTTGAAGACTTCAACTTGGACATCAAAGACAAAGAGTTCATCGTTTTCGTAGGTCCTTCAGGATGTGGTAAATCAACAACTCTTCGTATGATTGCTGGTCTTGAAGACATCACAGAAGGTACTGCATCTATCGATGGCGTGGTTGTCAACGACGTAGCTCCAAAAGACCGTGACATCGCCATGGTATTCCAAAACTACGCTCTTTACCCACACATGACTGTTTATGACAACATGGCTTTCGGTTTGAAATTGCGTAAATACAGCAAAGAAGACATCGACAAACGTGTGCAAGAAGCAGCTGCAATCCTTGGTTTGAAAGAATTCTTGGATCGTAAACCAGCTGACCTTTCAGGTGGTCAACGTCAACGTGTTGCCATGGGTCGTGCGATCGTCCGTGATGCAAAAGTATTCTTGATGGACGAACCTTTGTCAAACTTGGATGCCAAACTTCGTGTATCAATGCGTGCTGAGATTGCGAAAATCCACCGTCGTATCGGAGCTACAACTATCTACGTAACTCACGACCAAACAGAAGCGATGACACTTGCAGACCGTATCGTTATCATGTCAGCAACTAAGAACCCTGCTGGTACAGGTACTATCGGACGTGTTGAACAAATCGGTACTCCTCAAGAAGTTTACAAAAACCCAGTTAATAAATTTGTTGCAGGATTCATCGGAAGCCCAGCAATGAACTTCATCAATGTGAAATTAGTTGGTAGCGAAATTGTTTCTGACGGTTTCCGTTTGAAAGTTCCAGAAGGAGCATTGAAAGTTCTTCGTGAAAAAGGCTACGAAGGTAAAGAATTGATCTTCGGTATTCGTCCAGAAGACGTGAATGCAGAACCTGCTTTCCTTGAAACATTCCCAGATTGTGTTGTAAAAGCGACTATCTCTGTATCAGAATTGCTTGGTTCAGAATCTCACCTATACTGCCAAGTTGGTAAAGATGAATTTGTTGCCAAAGTTGATGCTCGTGACTACTTGCAAACAGGTGCAACAGTTGAACTTGGATTTGACTTGAACAAAGCACACTTCTTCGATGTAGAAACTGAAAGAACAATTTACTAAGCAAATGAAACTCAAAACACTGCTAGAAATCTGGCAGTGTTTTTTTGGCGATTGCGTAGAAAAACTCTCCAATTGAACTGGAGAGTGGCTGTTTATACTCAATGAAAATCAAAGAGCAAACTAGGAAGCTAGCCACAGGTTGCTCAAAACACTGTTTTGAGGTTGCAGA
>CAKQBM010000131.1 GCA_934216185.1 uncultured Streptococcus sp.
TTGGCAATTAAAGCATCATAAAAGTCAGAGAGGTTAGCTTGGAAACTAGCCTCTTTTTCCTTTTCAAAATGGGGATTCTTCCTTGAAAATAATCAGTAATTGTGCTAAAATTAAAAGAACATTCTAAAATATTCGGAATTTAAAGTAAGGAAAAACATGGCTAATATTTTAAAAACAATTATCGAAAATGATAAAGGAGAAATCCGTCGTCTGGAAAAGATGGCTGACAAGGTTTTCAAATACGAAGACCAAATGGCTGCTTTGACTGACGACCAACTAAAAGCAAAAACAGTTGAATTTAAAGAACGTTATCAAAATGGAGAATCACTGGATTCATTGCTTTATGAAGCATTTGCGGTTGTCCGTGAAGGTGCCAAACGTGTCCTAGGTCTCTTCCCTTATAAGGTTCAGGTCATGGGGGGAATCGTTCTTCACCATGGTGACGTGCCAGAGATGCGTACAGGGGAAGGGAAAACCTTGACTGCGACTATGCCCGTATACCTCAATGCCCTTTCAGGAAAAGGGGTTCACGTAGTGACGGTCAATGAATACCTATCAGAACGTGACGCGACTGAGATGGGTGAATTGTACTCATGGCTTGGTTTGTCAGTAGGGATTAACTTGGCTGCCAAATCTCCAATGGAGAAAAAAGAAGCCTATGAGTGTGATATTACCTACTCAACTAACTCAGAAATCGGATTTGACTACCTTCGTGACAACATGGTCGTTCGTGCTGAGAACATGGTACAACGTCCGCTCAACTATGCCTTGGTCGATGAGGTTGACTCTATCTTGATTGATGAGGCTCGTACACCTTTGATCGTATCAGGAGCTAATGCAGTTGAAACCAGTCAGTTGTACCATATGGCAGACCACTATGTAAAATCGTTGGACAAAGACGACTACATCATCGATGTGCAGTCTAAAACTATTGGTTTGTCTGATTCAGGGATTGACAAGGCTGAAAGCTACTTCAAACTTGAAAATCTCTATGATATCGAAAACGTGGCTTTGACTCACTTTATCGATAACGCCCTTCGTGCCAACTACATCATGCTTCTCGATATTGATTATGTGGTGAGCGAAGAGCAAGAAATCTTGATCGTCGACCAATTTACGGGTCGTACTATGGAAGGTCGTCGTTATTCTGATGGATTGCACCAAGCCATTGAAGCTAAAGAAGGTGTGCCAATTCAGGATGAAACCAAGACATCTGCCTCAATCACTTATCAAAACCTTTTCCGTATGTACAAGAAATTGTCTGGTATGACGGGTACAGGTAAGACTGAGGAAGAAGAATTCCGTGAAATTTACAACATTCGTGTTATTCCAATCCCAACAAACCGTCCTGTTCAACGTATTGACCACTCAGACCTTCTTTATGCAAGTATCGAGGCTAAGTTTAAAGCGGTTGTCGAAGATGTTAAAGCTCGTTACCAAAAAGGTCAGCCTGTCTTGGTTGGTACAGTAGCGGTTGAAACTAGTGACTACATTTCTAAGAAATTGGTCGCAGCTGGTGTTCCTCACGAAGTCTTGAATGCTAAGAACCACTATAAAGAAGCCCAAATCATTATGAATGCTGGTCAACGTGGTGCTGTTACCATTGCGACTAACATGGCCGGTCGTGGTACCGACATCAAGCTTGGTGAAGGGGTTCGCGAATTGGGTGGACTTTGTGTTATTGGTACAGAGCGTCATGAAAGCCGTCGTATCGATAACCAGCTTCGTGGACGTTCAGGTCGTCAAGGAGACCCAGGTGAGTCACAATTCTACCTATCCCTTGAAGATGACTTGATGAAACGTTTTGGTTCTGAACGTTTGAAGGGAATCTTTGAACGTCTCAACATGTCTGAAGAGGCGATTGAGTCTCGTATGTTGACACGTCAGGTTGAAGCAGCGCAAAAACGTGTCGAAGGAAATAACTACGATACCCGTAAACAAGTCCTTCAATACGATGATGTCATGCGTGAACAACGTGAGATTATCTATGCTCAACGTTACGATGTCATCACTGCAGATCGTGACTTGGCACCTGAAATTCAGGCTATGATCAAACGCACGATTGAACGTGTCGTTGATGGTCATGCGCGTGCCAAACAAGATGAAAAACTAGAGGCAATTTTGAACTTCGCTAAGTTCAACTTGCTTCCAGAAGATTCAATTACGATGGACGACTTGTCAGGCTTGTCTGATAAGACTATCAAGGAAGAGCTTTTCCAACGTGCCTTGCAAGTTTACGATAGTCAGGTTTCAAAACTACGCGATGAAGACGCAGTTAAAGAGTTCCAAAAAGTTTTGATTCTACGAGTGGTAGATAACAAGTGGACAGATCATATCGATGCCCTTGATCAATTGCGTAACGCAGTTGGACTTCGTGGCTATGCTCAGAACAACCCTGTTGTTGAGTATCAGGCAGAAGGTTTCCGTATGTTTAATGATATGATTGGTTCGATTGAGTTTGATGTGACACGTTTGATGATGAAAGCACAAATTCATGAACAAGAAAGACCACAAGCAGAACACCATATCAGTACAACAGCGACTCGCAATATCGCTGCCCACCAAGCAAATATACCAGAAGATTTGGATTTGAGTCAGATTGGACGCAATGAACTTTGCCCATGTGGTTCTGGTAAGAAGTTTAAAAACTGTCACGGCAAAAGACAATAAAATGAGATAGTTTAGAGGCGGATACCTTGTGAAAAGTAAATTTTGACTTGGTATCCGTTTGATTTATAAGGAGATTAGTTATGGTATTTACAGCAAAAAGTCCTAAAATTAATATTGAAGAAGTTCGTGCCTTGTCAAAATTAGAAGGTCAGGCTTTGGAGAGAAAATCACAGCGCGATCAAGAGCTAGAAGCCATTATACGTGGAGAAGACCAACGGATTCTCTTGGTAATCGGGCCATGCTCATCTGACAATGAAGAAGCTGTTCTTGAATACGCTAAGCGTTTGGCAGCTTTGCAAGAAGAAGTGGCAGACCGTATCTTTATGGTTATGCGTGTTTATACAGCTAAACCCCGTACCAACGGAGATGGCTATAAGGGCTTGATTCACCAGCCTAACGCGACAGAAGCGCCTAGTCTTATCAACGGAATCAAAGCTGTTCGCCATCTTCACTATCGTGTTATCACAGAAACAGGTATGACAACAGCTGATGAAATGCTTTATCCTGAAAATCTTCCGCTTGTAGATGATTTGATTTCTTACATGGCGGTTGGTGCCCGTTCAGTTGAAGACCAGCAACACCGCTTTGTGGCCAGTGGGGCAGATTTTGCGACTGGGTTTAAAAATCCAACCTCTGGAAATCTCAATGTCATGTTTAATGGGATTTATGCTGCTCAAAACAAGCAAAGTTTCCTTTTCCTAGGAAAAGAGGTGGAAACAACTGGGAACCCGCTTTCGCACGCCATTCTTCGTGGAGCAATTAATGAGTATGGTAAGAATATTCCTAACTACTACTATGATAATTTGATGGATACCATTGCCCAGTATGAGAAAATGGGCTTGGAAAATCCTTTTATCATTGTGGACACCAATCATGACAATTCTGGTAAGCAATATATGGACCAGATTCGAATTGTTCGTCAGACCTTGATTAACCGTGATTGGAATGAAAAGATCAAGCAGTACGTTCGTGGTTTTATGATTGAGTCTTATCTAGAAGACGGCCGTCAAGACGAACCAGAAGTATTTGGCAAGTCTATCACAGACCCTTGTCTGGGCTGGGAGAATACGGAAGTCCTTGTCAGAGAAATCTACCAAACGCTAGGAGAATAAGATGGCATTTATTGAAAAAGGTCAAGAAATCGATATTGAAGCAATCAAGGCAGAAACTCAATTGTCTGCGGAAGCCTTGCGATTAAAGGATCGTCGTGATAGAGAATTGGCAGACATTATTTCAGGAGAAGATGACCGTATCCTTTTGGTGATTGGCCCTTGCTCTTCTGATAATGAAGAGGCTGTCTTGGAATATGCCCGCCGTTTGTCCGCCTTGCAAAAGAAGGTGGCGGACAAGATTTTCATGGTTATGCGTGTTTATACTGCTAAACCTCGCACCAATGGAGACGGCTATAAAGGCTTGGTACATCAACCAGATACTTCTAAGGCTCCAAGTCTGATCAACGGCTTGCAGGCTGTGCGCCAGTTGCACTACCGCGTGATTACAGAGACTGGTTTGACGACGGCAGATGAGATGCTTTACCCGTCAAATCTGGTCTTGGTAGATGATTTGGTCAGCTACCATGCTGTGGGAGCTCGTTCTGTGGAAGACCAAGAGCATCGCTTTGTGGCCTCAGGGATTGATGCACCAGTCGGGATGAAAAATCCAACTTCTGGAAATCTTGGGGTTATGTTTAATGGCATCTATGCCGCTCAGAACAAACAGACCTTCCTTTTCCATGGCCAAGAAGTTGAGACTTCAGGAAATCCCTTGGCTCACGTTATCCTTCGTGGCGCAGTCAATGAATATGGGAAAAATGAGCCTAACTTTTACTATGAAACCTTGCTAAATGCCATTGAACGTTATGAGACAATGGGACTTGAAAATCCCTTTATCCTCATTGATACCAATCATGATAACTCAGGCAAGCAATATATGGAGCAGATTCGAATTGTTCGCCAGACCTTGCAAAATCGTGCTTGGAATGAGAAAATCAAAAAGACAGTTCGAGGCTTTATGATTGAATCTTACCTAGCAGATGGTCGTCAAAACCAACCAGAGGTCTTTGGTTGCTCTATTACCGACCCTTGCCTAGGTTGGGAAAA
>CAKQBM010000132.1 GCA_934216185.1 uncultured Streptococcus sp.
GAGCAAGACGAAGAATGCATGTTTTGTGATGAGCTATTGTTTAGGGAGTAAGTATGCAGATTCAAAAGAGTTTTAAGGGACAGTCTTCTTATGGTAAGTTATATCTTGTCGCAACACCAATTGGTAATCTGGATGATATGACCTTTCGGGCTGTTAAAACCTTGAAAGAAGTTGATTGGATTGCTGCTGAGGACACACGTAATACGGGGCTTTTGCTCAAACATTTTGACATTTCAACTAAACAAATCAGTTTCCATGAGCACAATGCCAAGGAAAAGATTCCTGATTTGATTGGTTTTTTGAAAGCAGGGCAAAGTATTGCTCAGGTATCCGATGCAGGCTTGCCAAGTATTTCAGATCCAGGTCATGATTTGGTTAAGGCCGCAATTGAAGAGGATATCGCGGTTGTCACAGTTCCGGGTGCCAGTGCAGGAATTTCTGCCTTGATTGCTAGTGGTTTGGCGCCACAACCTCATATCTTTTATGGCTTTTTACCTCGAAAATCAGGTCAACAAAGACAGTTTTTCAAATCGAAAAAAGAATATCCTGAGACCCAGATTTTCTACGAATCTCCTCACCGTGTTGCAGATACGCTGGAAAATATGTTGGCAGTTTATGGTGATCGTTCGGTAGTTCTGGTTCGAGAATTGACCAAAATCTATGAAGAATATCAGCGTGGAAGTATTACAGAGTTATTAGAAAGTATTTCTCAAACACCGCTCAAGGGTGAGTGTCTTCTTATTGTAGAGGGTGCTAGTCAAGAAATAGAAGAAAAGGATGAAGAGGACTTGTTCTTAGAAATTCAAGCTCGTCTCCAACAAGGAATCAAGAAAAATCAAGCCATTAAAGAAGTTGCTAAGATTTACCAGTGGAATAAAAGCCAGCTCTACGCTGCTTACCACGACTGGGAAGAAAATCACGAAAATGACTAAACAGGGAAGTTTGCCTTCTTCCCTTTTTTTGTTATACTAGTAGAAGTAAAAAATAGAAAGATTTGTGGGAGTGAAAAAGTCCTGTGGACTTTTTCAGCCTGAGCCAGGAAATTCGAAAGCGAAGTAAGTCCTGTGGACTTTTTCAGCCTGAGCCAGGAAATTAGAAAGCGAGGAAAGTCCTGTAGACTTTTTCAGCCTGAGCCAAGAAACTCGAAAGCGAGGGAAGTCTTGTGGACTTTTTCAATGTGAACCTTGTCTTCACACTCCCAAAGAGGTATTAGTGTCGTGTCTCAATCTTATATCAATGTTATCGGTGCTGGTTTGGCAGGTTCTGAAGCAGCCTACCAAATCGCAGAACGTGGTATTCCAGTTAAACTTTATGAAATGCGTGGTGTAAAACCTACTCCTCAGCACAAAACAGACAATTTTGCCGAGTTGGTTTGTTCCAATTCCTTGCGTGGGGATGCCTTGACCAATGCTGTCGGGCTACTCAAGGAAGAAATGCGTCGCTTGGGTTCTGTTATCTTAGAATCTGCTGAGGCTACACGTGTTCCTGCAGGCGGTGCCCTTGCGGTGGACCGCGATGGTTTCTCTCAAATGGTGACCGAGAAAGTAGCCAACCACCCCTTGATTGAAGTGGTTCGTGATGAAATTACAGAATTGCCGACTGATGTTATTACAGTTGTCGCTACTGGTCCTTTGACTAGCGATGCCCTGGCTGAGAAGATTCATGCCCTTAATGACGGCGATGGCTTCTATTTCTACGACGCGGCAGCACCTATTATCGATGTCAACACCATCGATATGAGCAAGGTCTATCTCAAGTCTCGTTATGATAAGGGAGAGGCGGCCTATCTCAATGCCCCTATGACTAAGCAAGAATTTATGGATTTCCATGAGGCCTTGGTCAATGCGGAAGAAGCACCGCTGAATTCTTTCGAAAAAGAAAAGTACTTTGAAGGATGTATGCCTATCGAAGTCATGGCTAAACGTGGTATTAAAACTATGCTTTATGGTCCTATGAAGCCAGTCGGTTTGGAGTATCCAGACGACTACACAGGACCTCGTGATGGAGAGTTCAAAACACCGTACGCTGTTGTCCAGCTTCGTCAGGACAATGCGGCTGGTAGCCTTTACAATATCGTCGGTTTCCAGACCCACCTCAAATGGGGAGAACAAAAGCGTGTCTTCCAAATGATTCCAGGTCTTGAAAATGCGGAGTTTGTTCGTTATGGTGTGATGCACCGCAATTCTTACATGGATTCACCAAATCTTCTTGAGCAAACCTATCGTTCTAAGAAACAGCCCAATCTCTTCTTTGCTGGTCAAATGACGGGTGTGGAAGGATATGTTGAATCAGCAGCTTCAGGCTTAGTTGCAGGAATTAACGCAGCTCGTCTTTTTAAGGGAGAAAGCGAGGCTATTTTCCCAGAAACAACAGCGATTGGAAGTCTGGCCCATTACATCACCCATGCCGACAGCAAACATTTCCAACCGATGAATGTCAATTTCGGAATTATCAAGGAGTTGGAAGGCGAACGTATCCGTGATAAGAAGGCTCGTTATGAAAAAATTGCAGAGCGTGCCCTTAACGATTTAGAGGAATTTTTAACGGTCTAATTTTTTTCAAAGAATTGCTCATGATACTATAAAAATCTTAGAAATTGTGATAAAATAGGTAGGATAAAAAAAGGAGAGTGAAAATGGCGAATCCCAAGTATAAACGTATTTTAATCAAGTTATCAGGTGAAGCCCTTGCCGGTGAACGTGGCGTAGGGATTGATATCCAGACTGTTCAAACAATTGCAAAAGAGATTCAAGAAGTTCATAACTTAGGTATCGAAATTGCTCTTGTTATTGGTGGAGGAAATCTCTGGCGTGGTGAACCCGCTGCAGAAGCAGGAATGGACCGTGTTCAGGCAGATTATACAGGGATGCTCGGGACCGTTATGAATGCTCTTGTAATGGCAGATTCATTGCAACAAGTTGGTGTAGATACGCGGGTGCAAACAGCCATTGCCATGCAACAAGTGGCTGAGCCTTATGTACGTGGACGTGCTCTCCGTCATCTTGAAAAAAATCGGATTGTTATCTTTGGTGCAGGTATTGGTTCACCATACTTCTCAACAGATACTACAGCAGCTCTTCGTGCAGCTGAGATTGAAGCAGACGCTATTTTAATGGCTAAGAATGGTGTAGACGGGGTCTACAATGCGGATCCTAAGAAAGATAAAACGGCTGTTAAATTTGAAGAATTAACTCACCGTGATGTTATCAATAAAGGACTCCGTATCATGGATTCAACAGCTTCAACACTTTCAATGGATAACGACATTGACTTGGTTGTCTTTAATATGAACCAACCGGGCAATATCAAACGTGTTGTATTTGGTGAAAATATCGGAACAACCGTTTCAAACAATATCGAAGAAAAGGAATAGGAAAATTATGGCTAATGCAATTGTAGAAAAAGCTAAAGAGAGAATGGCACAGTCTCATCAGTCTCTTGCTCGTGAATTTGGTGGCATCCGTGCAGGTCGTGCTAACGCAAGTTTGCTTGACCGTATTACGGTTGAATACTATGGTGTTGAAACACCTCTTAATCAAATCGCTTCTATCACAATCCCCGAAGCGCGTGTTTTATTGATAACTCCATTTGACAAATCTTCTTTGAAAGAGATTGAACGAGCTATCAATGCCTCTGATCTTGGAATTGCTCCAGCAAATGATGGTACAGTCATTCGTTTGGTTATTCCAGCACTTACAGAGGAAACTCGTCGAGATCTTGCTAAAGAAGTGAAAAAAGTTGGAGAAAATGCTAAAATAGCAATCCGTAATATTCGCCGTGATGCTATGGATGATGCTAAAAAGCAAGAAAAAGCTAAAGAAATCACTGAAGACGAATTGAAATCTCTTGAAAAAGAAATTCAAAAGGTCACTGATGATGCTGTTAAGCATATTGATGATATGACTGCCAATAAAGAAAAAGAAATTTTGGAAGTCTAAAATAAAAACAGAAAACTCAGTTGGCGTTGCTGGCTGAGTTTTATTCGAAAGAAGGAAACATGAATACAAATCTTGCAAATTTTATCGTTGGACTAATCATCGATGAAAATGAGCGTTTTTACTTTGTTCAAAAAGACGGGCAGACATATGCCCTAGCTAAAGAAGAAGGTCAGCATGCAGTTGGTGATACGGTCAAAGGTTTTGCATACACAGATATGAAGCAAAAATTGCGCTTGACAACTCTAGAAGTGACTGCCACTCAGGACCAATTTGGTTGGGGGACTGTCACAGAAGTGCGTAAGGACTTGGGGGTCTTTGTTGACACAGGACTTCCTGACAAGGAAATCGTTGTATCTCTTGATATTCTCCCTGAACTCAAAGAGCTTTGGCCTAAGAAGGGCGATAAACTTTATATTCGTTTAGAAGTAGATAAGAAAGACCGTATCTGGGGAATCTTAGCATATCAGGAAGATTTCCAACGACTGGCTCGTCCGGCCTACAATAACATGCAGAATCAAAACTGGCCCGCAATCGTTTATCGTCTTAAGTTATCAGGAACCTTTGTCTATCTACCAGAGAACAACATGCTTGGATTTATCCATCCAAGTGAGCGCTATGCAGAGCCACGTCTGGGTCAAGTCCTAGATGTACGTGTCATTGGTTTCCGTGAAGTTGACCGTACTCTGAACCTTTCTCTAAAGCCACGTTCTTTTGAGATGTTAGAAAATGATGCTCAGATGATTTTGACCTACTTGGAAAGCAATGGCGGTTTCATGACACTAAATGATAAG
>CAKQBM010000133.1 GCA_934216185.1 uncultured Streptococcus sp.
GACTCTAACATTTGTAAATCATAAAGGATCTCCTGTATTGGCTCAGAAAAAGCATTAATATATCCGAAACTCGCCACCACCTCAGGAATACCAAGTTGCTGGTGAGATAGAGAGTAAGCTAAATAAATAAACAGAACAAGACTAATGAATTCAAAAGAAACACCTGTCAATAAGATGCCTGTAATTTTTGTCAAACCATACTTAAAATACTTATCCTGCAAATTCTTTAGAGAACTCTTTTGTTGATTCAAAAAATGCGACATAGTTAGTTTATTTACCAAATGATGTCCCATGAGCAAATCCTCCAAAGTTCGATAGTAATCTCCTTGTTTTTTCAAGTAAACCTGTCTACGATTAGCGGTCAACTTCCCAACGATTTTAGGAATTTGAATACTAATTCCAGTGGAAAAGATTAAAATCAGTGATACAATAGGATTAATTGTTCTGCTAATAATGAAAGCATAAATGATGATACGTAAAATTTGTTTGATAAAACTCATCAATGGAGGAAGGTAATCCTTTTCCAACGAATCTAGGTCATTAGATTGATAGGAAATATACTCTGCTACTGTTTTCTGCTTGAAATCGTGGTGACTGAGTCCCAGAAGTGAACGAAACCACTCATTTTTCAAAGTAGTCGAAAAGATAATCCCCTGCTTCCAATCAAGTATCATTTGGATATAGTTACAACTCAAATAGCCTGCCACTGACATAGAGTAACCATATAGAGCTACTTGATAATCCCCTTTGATTAATGCCTGCGTGAAATACGGTAACAAAGCTGTGCAGATATTCGATACTACACCAAAAAGAAAATTAAAGAAGAGATACCATCTAATAGTTTTAAGATATGGTAGCATATACGATACTCCTTGCTAATGCGTTTTTTTACATATCGCAGAACAATCTCTACTATTCCCTATTTCAGATAGTGCGATACTCGGACATTGAGTACAATAATTGTAAATCACACAAGTACTGCCGTTTTTACTATCATTCAAAATATAATTTGCTATTTTGTAAAATATAGGTCTATCCCATGTTTCTTTGATAGATGTAAAATGAATATTTCCAATACTTCTATTGAAAGTAAGCTTTTTCAGTTTTTCTAACGATTTAGGCTATTTCGTGACACACCCACAATCCGTGAAAATTCTGGTTATATCAGATTATGTGATTTTCGTAAGAATTTTATATTGTCTCCAATCATGGCAGTCTCCTTTTACTTGATAAAACTATTATAACATTTAGAAATTAAAAACTGGTTCAAAATCAATAGAATGTGTGTATTCGATACATTCAATAAATTCTTGGAAACAGTTCTACACCAGTTACACAAATCTATATACACCTATCTCATTCAAAATAAAAAGAAAGCTGCAGTTCTTTTAATCCTGTATCAACGATTCATTCTGAAATCGAATAGGAGACA
The DNA here is from genome assembly GCA_934216185.1 of uncultured Streptococcus sp. Classification (GTDB taxonomy): domain Bacteria; phylum Bacillota; class Bacilli; order Lactobacillales; family Streptococcaceae; genus Streptococcus. The sequence continues at coordinate 1,433 of CAKQBM010000133.1, forward strand.
TTTCCCAAGTCTACAATTCACTTCATCTCAAATTAATTTTTGTAATTCACCCTTAGTTTATAGATTTTATACTCAACAAAAGTATAAAGCATACAAAACTTCACTTTGAACCAGTATTTATACTATATTCCGTATTAAAAATTCTATTATTGGTTTTGTAAAAAACAGTCTTTAAATATCCTGAAATATAGCAAAAAGAGATTGGGTAAAAACTCATTGTCTATTCTCACTCAAGGACTAGGTTCACTTGAGCAAACTGAATCCGCACTGTCGTTCCTTCTCCAACCTCAGACTCAATCCGAATCTGGTGCCCCAGTTCTTCAGAAATTTTCTTAGATAGGTAGAGACCAAGTCCAGATGACTGCTGGGTTAGGCGTCCATTATATCCTGAGAAGCCACGTTCAAAGACTCGGAGGACATCACTGTTTTTTATCCCGATTCCTGTATCCTTGATACAGAGTTCCTGGCCTTCCATATAAATCTCCAGACCACCTTCCTTGGTGTACTTGAGACTGTTTGAGATGATTTGCTCAATAACCACTAGCAGCCACTTTTTATCCGTCACGATTTCTTTATCAAGGTCATGTAGATTGACATTTAGTCCTTTTTGAATAAAGAAAAGAGCATATTTACGAATTATTTCTTTGATCAAGTCCTCAATTTGCACCTGCTTCAAGACCAAATCATCATGAAAACTTTCTAAACGCAGGTACTGCAAGACTAGATTGGTATAGGAGTCGATCTTGAAAATTTCCTGTTCTAATTGCTGCTTCAGTTGGCGGTCGACCACTTCTGCAACTAAGAGTTGACTGGCTGCAATGGGGGTCTTTATCTGATGGACCCACAAGGTATAGTAATCCAGCAAATCCGTCAATTTTCTTTCTGAATCTGACCTCTGCTGATAAAGTTCCATCTCACGCGCTTCTAATTTTTCTGCTAAAGCTATTTCCAAAGGAGATTTGGCTTCCCTCTCCCCATAGAGAATTTCCTGGCGATAGACCTGCATTTCCACCAATATATCCCAAGTGAAAAATAAGATGGTTACAAAGCAACACAAGAGGAAAAAATAGAGAAAGTAAATTCCCAAACTGGCAAATAAAAACTGAAAGAGTAAGAGCAGAAACGTCAAAGAGAGTAGATAGACAAACAGACGACTACGGGAGCGCAGATAATCTAGAAAAAATTGTTTCCAATCAAGCATGCTTTAATCCGTACCCTATTCCTTTCTTAGTCTCGATAAATCCTACCAAGCCCTGCTCTTCCAACTTTTTACGCAAACGAGCCACATTGACAGAGAGGGTATTATCATCAATGAAAAAGTCACTATTCCAAAGTTCTCGCATGAGGTCATCACGTGCTACAATATTTCCTGCGTGTTCAAATAAAACGCGTAAAATCTGGAATTCGTTCTTGGTCAAATTCAAGATTTGCCCTTGATAATGTAAATCCATGGATTTGGTATTGAGGATAACACCTGCATATTCCAGTAAACTCTCGTCACGCCCGAACTCATAGGAACGGCGCAATAAGCCCTGAACCTTGGCTAAAAGAACCTGCTGGTCAAAAGGCTTGGTCACAAAGTCATCCGCCCCCATATTAATTGCCATGACAATATCCATAGCCTGGTCTCTCGAAGACAGAAACATGATAGGCACCTTGGAAATCTTGCGAATTTCCTGACACCAGTGATAGCCATTAAACAAGGGCAAACCAATATCCATGAGGACCAGATGAGGCTCCGACTGGACAAAAAGACTCAAAACTTCCATAAAGTCTTCTACCAGAACCACTTCAAATCCCCATTCAGAGAGCATTTTTCCGACTTGTTGACGAATGACCTGATCATCTTCTACTAGTAAAATCTTGTGCATGCGCTCCTCCTTTTCTATTATTATAACAGATTTTTCCATGCTAGAAGGTCAGAAACTGAATTTGACATAGCTTGTTTTCAGCCAATAAAGTGAGGCAAGCCTACTAGCTAATTTGAGGGAAATTTGATAAGATAAATAAAAAGAAAGGAGTTCTTATGGCCAATATTTTTGATTATCTGAAAGATGTCGCACACGATTCCTTTTACGACCTTCCTTTGAATGAGTTAGATATTTTAGCCTTAACAGAAACCACCTATCTCTCCTTTGATAATCTGGTCTCCACAACTCCTCAGCGACTTTTAGACCTGGCTCCTCAGGTTCCAAGAGAATCTAACATGTTGACCAGCAAAAATCGCCTCCAGCTATTAGATGAACTAGCTCAACACAAACGCTTCAAAAATTGCAAACTCTCCCATTTTATCAATGACATTGATCCTGAACTGCAAAAGCAGTTTGCAGCTATGACCTACCGTCTCACTCTCGATACCTATCTAATTGTCTTTCGTGGGACAGATGACAGTATCATTGGCTGGAAGGAAGATTTCCACCTGACCTATATGAAGGAAATTCCCGCTCAAAAGCACGCCCTTCGCTATTTAAAGAACTTTTTTGCCCACCATCCTAAGCAAAATGTCATTCTGGCTGGGCATTCCAAGGGAGGAAATCTCGCTATCTATGCGGCTAGTCAAATTGAGCAAAACTTGCAAGATCAAATCACAGCAGTTTATACCTTTGATGCGCCTGGTCTCCACAAAGAACTGACACAAACCGAGGGCTATCAAAGGATAATGGATAGAAGCAAGGTCTTCATCCCACAAGGTTCCATTATCGGTATGATGCTGGAAATCCCTAACCAACAAATCATCGTGCACAGTACTGTCCTTGGTGGTATCGCCCAGCATGATACCTTTAGTTGGCAGATCGAGGACAAGCACTTCGTCCAACTGGATGATACCAACAGTGATAGCCAACAAGTAGACACAACCTTCAAGGAGTGGGTGGCCACAGTCCCTGAAGAGGAACTCCAGCTCTACTTCGACCTCTTCTTTGGCACCATTCTAGATGCTGGCATTAACTCCATCAATGACCTATCTTCCTTCAAAGCTATTGAACACATCCATCATCTCTTTGTCCAAGCTCAATCCCTCACTCCAGAAGAAAGGGAAACCATGGGACGCCTTACCCAATTATTGATTGATACCCGTTACCAAGCATGGAAAAATAGATAAAAAGCTTATGAAAAGGTAATACTCTTCGAAAATCTCTTCAAACCACGTCAGCTTTATCTGCAACCTCAAAGCTGTGCTTTGAGCAACCTGCGGCTAGCTTCCTAGTTTGCT
>CAKQBM010000134.1 GCA_934216185.1 uncultured Streptococcus sp.
CGAGGGAATTACAATTCTTCCTTGTAGTCGTAGCCAAGTTCTTCAGCTAGTTTTGCGTATCCTTCACGTTCCAAACGCGCAGCCAATTCTGGACCACCAGAAAGGACAACACGACCTTCCATCATCACGTGTACCACATCTGGTGTGATGTAGTTCAAAAGACGTTGGTAGTGAGTGATGATCATAGCACCAAAGCCTTCACCACGCATGGCATTAACACCTTTAGACACAACTTTAAGGGCATCAATATCAAGACCTGAGTCAATCTCATCCAAAAGGGCAAAAGTTGGTTCCAACATCAAGAGTTGAAGAATTTCATTACGTTTTTTCTCACCACCAGAGAAACCTTCGTTGAGGTAACGCTCTGCCATTTCTTCTTTCATGTTGAGCAATTCCATCTTCTCATCCAATTTAGTGATAAACTCACGAACTGAAATCTTCTCATCGTCTTCTTTACCAGCATTCATGGCTGCACGAAGAAATTCAGCGTTAGTAATTCCAGGAATTTCTGATGGGTATTGCATAGCAAGGAAAAGTCCCATACGCGCACGCTCGTCCACTTCTAACTCAAGGATGTTGACGCCATCAAACAAAACTTCACCTTTGGTTACTTCATAGTTTGGATTTCCCATGATAGCGGCAGAAAGAGTCGATTTACCAGTACCATTTGGCCCCATGATAGCGGCGATTTCTCCTGTTTTCAGGGTCAGGTTAACCCCTTTTAAAATTTCTTTTCCTTCAATCTCAACGTGAAGATCTTTGATCTCTAATACTGACATGATAGTTCCTTTCTTTTTCAAGACCTTTACAGTGCTTACTAGAAACATACTAGTTGTCTCTAGAAAATACGGTAATACTCAATGAAAATCAGAGAGCAAACTAGGAAGCTAGCCGCAGGTTGCTCAAAGTACCGCTTTGAGGTTGCAGATAAAGCTGACGTGGTTTGAAGAGATTTTCGAAGAGTATAAAAGGTCAATAAATATACTTTTATAGTATAACAAAAAAAAGCCTAAAAGGCTTTGATTTTGTCTGGAAGCTGAGGGCTAGTCTTTCCTATTAAAATGCTGATCGATGACATCAACGATTTTGCCCATCACATAACTGACTCGGAAATTTCTAAAGAGCAAAATTGCCCAAAAGGCTGCCATAATATAGCGACCAGTCATCCAGGCTTCATTGAAAAAATAGGTCTCAGCAGCTGTAAACAGCGCCATAATAATAAATTGTTGTCTATTCATAAACTTATTGTATCATGAAATCTTTCTTTAGTCTTCCTCTACCTTCACTTTATCCGCCAAAAATTCAAATCCTTCTGGAATCAAACTTTCTTCTGCTTCTTTTTCAGCTTGAGAAGATTTGGCTTTGGCTGAAAAGGCTGCGCGAACTTCTTTCCATTCCTCCATGGAAATGGCTAAAATCTCAGGTGAAAAACCTGCTGCCTGACTGAGGATATTGCCAAACATGGTGTTGAGATTGTCTCGTTTCATGGTTTGACCAGCATTGAAGTTAGACTCAAAAGCAAGAATAGCATGGTGTTCATTAGCCGCAACCGGTTGAGAACCAACTAGTAGAGCCTTATCAGGGCCTCCTAGACTTTCAATCACCTCTCCCCAGGCATTCTGCAAGCGAATCAGGTTTTGACGTGCTAAATCAGGATTTTCGACGGCCTCTTGTAAGATAGATTGCACTTTATTGCGATCCACACGATAGACCGTCTTGCCTGCTGCTGGGCGGGTAGGTACTGGACTTGTTGTCTTGGGTACAGTTCCCACATTTGCGAGTTCTTGTTTGAGACGTGCAATTTCCTGTCTCAGTACAGAAATTTCACTTTCAACTCCCTCTGAAAGAGCTGGTTCAGGCTTAATTTCCGCCAAACGGATAGTCATCATCTCAGCATAAATCTTAGGCTGTAAACTAGACTTAATATCTGCTAAACTCACTGTCGCTAAGCGAATCATTTCAAATAGATTTTCTTGAGGAAGTGCTAAATTCTCAACAAAGACTGGACTATGATGAGTGTTTTCTCCTCCTGTTTGAACAATTAACAAATCTCTTAAATAGTGTAAAAGATCGGTCACAAAACGAGTCATGCTCTTGCCATTGTCAAAAAGAAGATTTAAGCAAGACAAGGCCTTGGTAACATCCTGTTGAGACAAGGCGGCTACATAATCATCCAAGGCTGATAGGCTAATGGTGCCAGTAATTTCTTCAGAGATGGCAGTCGTCAACTCATTTCCCTGTGTCAAACTCAGGGCTTGATCCAAAATTGACAAGGCGTCCCGCATTCCACCTTCAGCCCGTCTGGCAATGATTTCCACAGCCTCTGGTTCAGAACTGATATTCTCTTTTTCTAAAATATAGTGAATATGCTCCTTAATATCCTGTATCTTAATTGATTTAAATTCAAAACGTTGCACACGGGATAGAATAGTCGCAGGAATCTTGTGCAATTCAGTAGTAGCCAAAACAAAGACTACATTCTGTGTTGGCTCTTCCAGCGTCTTTAGGAGGGCATTAAAAGCCCCTGTAGACAGCATGTGAACCTCATCTATGATATAAACCTTATAACGAGCAAGGCTAGGGGCGTAGGTAGATTTATCACGAATTTCGCGAATTTCATCTACCCCATTATTAGAGGCCGCATCCATTTCGATGACATCTTCTAAACTACCGTCCGTCACTGCCTGACAAATATAGCAGTTATTGCAAGGTTCACCACCCACTTGATTGGGACAGTTCATAGCCTTAGCAAAAATCTTAGCTACACTGGTTTTTCCCGTTCCACGAGGACCAGAAAAAAGATAAGCATGACTTATTTTTTCTTGTTCCACTGCTTGTTTAAGAGTCTTAGCCACAACTTCTTGACCAACCAACTGGGAGAAGTTTTGACTTCTATATTTTCGATAAAGTGCTTGATACATTAGGCTTTCTCCCCAAACATTGTAAAGTCCCATTCTGTATTTTCAAGCAAAATAGCGACAAATTGTTCCAAATAATCTCGATCCATAGCATCATAATCATCAATCTCTGAAGAATCCAGATCCAGAACCCCGAGCAATTGATCATTCTTCATCATTGGCACAACAATTTCACTTTTAGCTCGACTATCACAAGAAATATAGTTGGGATAAGTTGTTACATCACCAACCAGAACAGTTTCCTGAAAGTGGGCTGCCTCACCACAAACACCTTTGCCTAGTGCAATACGGATGCAGGAAACACCTCCTTGGAAGGGACCTAAAACCAATTCCTTTCCATCGAACAAATAAAAGCCTGCAAATACAGTATTAGGAAAGCGTGATTTTAGAAGAGCACTGGCATTGGAAAGATTAGCCAAAACGTTGGTTTCACCTTCCAATAAAAAAGATAGCTCTTCATTTAACATTTGATAACGTGATTGTTTTTCTGATTTTAACATAGAACTATTATATCAAAAAAGGAGCAGAGACAAAAGAAAAATCCCTTGTTTAGAAAACAAAGGATTTTATGAATTTTCAATTTGATTAAAGTTCGATATCACCGAACAAGTCAGCCATTGAGAACCCTGTTTGTGTTTCTGGAAGTTCGAAATCACGTTTTTCTTGACGTTTTGGACGACGTGGACGAGCAGCACGTTTTTCTTCTTTTTGTCCTTCTTCTTGAGCTGGACGTTCTTCAAGAGCTTTGATAGAAAGTGATACACGCTCTGCGTCTGCGTTAACTTCAAGAACTTTAACTTGAACTTCTTGACCAACTTTAAGAGCTTCTTTTGGATTTTCAATACGTTTGTGTGAAATTTGTGATACGTGAACAAGTCCATCGATACCTGGCAATACTTCAACAAATGCACCGAAGTCAGTCAAACGTTTAACTGTTCCTTCTACTACATCACCTTTAGCCAATTTTTGCTCAACGCCATCCCATGGTCCAGGTGTTGTTGCTTTAAGTGAAAGCGATACACGTCCTTCTTCTTCGTTAAGATCAAGGATTTTCACTTCAATTTCTTCACCAACAGTTACAACTGATTTTGGTGATACGTTACGCTCGTGTGACAATTCAGTCAAGTGAACCAATCCGTCGACACCACCAAGGTCGATGAAAGCACCGAAACTTGTGATACGGGCAACTTTACCAGTTACAACATCACCAACAGCCAATTTACCGAATACTTCAGCGCGAGCTGCTGCTGTAGCCGCTTCAACAACTTCACGACGTGAAAGGATGAAGCGGTTTTCTTTAGCGTCAACTTCTTTGATTTTAGCATCAAATTCTTGACCTACAAAACGCTCAGTGTTACGTACGAAACGAGTATCCAACATTGAAGCTGGGATAAATCCACGAACACCTTCAAATTCTACTGAAAGTCCACCTTTAACGGCACGAGTTCCTTTAACAGTAACAACTTCTTCTTCACGACCAACAAGTTTGTCCCATGCTTTGCGAGCTTCAAGGCGTTTTTTAGATACAAGGTATGTAACTGTATCAGTATCTTTACCAACTACTTGACGAAGTACAAGAACATCCAATACTTCTCCTACTTTAACAAAGTCATTGATATCTGCATCGCGATCGTTTGTCAATTCGCGAAGAGTCAAGACACCTTCAACACCAGTTCCAGA
>CAKQBM010000135.1 GCA_934216185.1 uncultured Streptococcus sp.
AGGTCAAAACCCTCAATATAGTTAGTTAGACTATTTCAGTTTTCGAAAAAGAGACTCATCCCGAAAGGGGTGGGTCTCTTTTGTGTTGTTCAAAGTGATGAATACCTTTTTGGGGCTCTATGTCAACTGTAGTGGGTGACGAAAAGCTAACATCTAGAGAGAACCTGATAGGTTTTCTCTTTTTGTATGTTCAGAGTGATGAAAACACGCTTCTTAAAGTTGATAAAGTTTTTAAACCAAATTCCAATCGTTTGATGTTTTTGGTCAACTTATTAGTCGCTTCAAGTTTCGCGCTTTGAATAGTCTGTTTCTAGCGCATTTTTGATGTATTGTTTGTATCTAAGAAAAGTTCTAAAGACAGTTTGAAAGTAGTGATTGACCTTGTTCATATTTTCCTCTATCAGCTCAAAGAACTCATCTACTCTTTTTTCTGAAAATGAAAAAGCAAAAACTGGTAGAGGTTATATTCATTAGCGAACTTTTCTGAAAAGTCCAGTGTCTTCTCAACGATTTCATGTGGGCATAATGTTTGATGGAAGGTCTATGAGTAAAAAGGGTTGAGAGATAGTTTACGGCTGTCCTTTTGGAAGTGTCTCCAGTGATTTTTTAAAGCTCGATAAGGTAGTGACTTCTTATCAAACTGGTTCATAGTAGCAATTCTAGTCTTAAAAATAGTGGCTCTATAATCTCTATAGCAGTTTTATCTATTACAGACATTATAGAGTAATTTTTAATTATTCAGTCAGAAACAAAGTTTTATGGAAGAAATAAATTATTAAAAATACTGATATATTTTCATTTTAATTACATTAATAAATCTAAAAATTTGTATATTTATACTTGATTCTTAGTTTTATTATGAGTATACCTATATCTGTTGAAAGTGTAAAAGGTAAGAATTATTATATGATTCGAAAATTGTAAGACTTTTAAAAAGTAATATATGTTGATGGTGTAAGATGTTATAAATGCTTTAAATACAATGATTGATTTATATTATTAATTATATATGTAAAGTTGTATAGGTTCTGTATAAAAAGAAGGTGTTAGAAAATAATACTTTGAAAAGAATAATGCTTAAGTTATTTTAAAAAAATAGGAAAAACTAATTTTATAATGGTAAAATATTGATTCAATTCTAATTATATGATATATTTGACGTTAGGGAAATTCAATTTAAATTATTTTTAGAAGAGACAAGAGTAATCAAAATCTAATGATTGCTTGTCTAGGAGGAAAGATGGGTAAAGATATCTTTAGTAAGAAGAGTCGTTTCTCGATTCGTAAATTGAATATTGGAGTCTGCTCGGTCTTGCTTGGTACTTTGATCATGATTGGTCACACAGCTCAAGCGGATGAAACGACATCTGATGGAGCAACAGTTGCAGCTACAGCTGTAAGTGCAAGTCAAGGTGAAGGAGTCGCAGCTACAACTTCGCCAACTACAGCACCAGAAAGTGTCTCAACTACTACGGTAACACCAGCTGCCACTGAAACAGTCGCAGCGACGTCGGCTGCACCTACAACATCAGTTGCACCAAGTGCAGCAGTAAGTTCGGAAGCGCCAGCTTCAACAAGTGTTGCAAGTTCAGCGCCGGCGAATTCAGTAGCGACATCAACAAGTCCAGTAGTTGCTTCAGAAGTTACAGGCTCAACAAATGTATCAACCGCAAAACCAGCAACTGCATCTGAGGCATCTCGTTCAGTCACAGCTTCTACAACACCATCAACTACAGCAAGCTCAGAGAGTGCTATCACAAATAATATTAGTGCGTCAGAAACTGCAAATGCGCCTCGTGTACGTAGTCGTCGAAGTATCGCACAAGGAGCAACACGTTCAGCATCAACTGAAACACGTGCGTCAGATGGTGCACAAAATCTTGATTATTCTAACAAAGAAAATGCTCAAGATTACGTACAGATTAGCTACGAAGTAGACAAGGCTAATAACGTTCTTCATTGGACTGTTCTTGATAATCCTGGTCGAAAAGCGAATGCTGCTAGTGGTTATGTTTACTTTACTATCCCTAAAGATTCTGTTGGCGCACCCACAAACTGGCAAGTTGTTCAAACTGACAAAAATGGAAAAGTAGTCAATACGCGTAATTACTGGAAGGATAATGATGGATCATACTTGATGGGTCAAAATGGTAGAATGGATACCTATACAGGCTCTGAAATGACTCAACGTTTGACCCAACTTTACAAAGATATAAAAAATCCAGCAATTCAAGGAAATGAAGCAGCGGTAGCGGCTCAAACAGCAGAACGTTCACAAGCTTTGTATACGATGACAGCGGATAATAATGCAATTCGTAATGTTATGTGGACGATTACATTTGACACACCGATCGTAGATAAATCTAAGCCACTTGACTATGTTGCAGGTATGCAAGGAACAGGAGTTATTGGCGGAAGAACGAATATTATGACTGGTTATGCGGATAACTTCATTGATAATGAAAGTTCAAAATTCCAAGCAGTAGCAGTCAAAGAAAAGTATACTGCAAAAGTTGGTGGAAGTTTTGATGCTACTCCAGCTAATTATGTAACCAATAAAGCTGGAACTCCAGAATTCCCAAATAACTACCGTGGTGCAACAACATTTGCATGGAAAGACGGCCAAGCTCCAACTGCTACACAAGCAGGTACTTATACAAAAACCGTAGTGGTTACTTACCCAGCTCATTATAATCAAGCCCCACAAGAAGTGACAGTTACTTTTGAAGTTCAAGGTGAAACACCAAAACCAGTTGCACCAGCAAGTCAGGTTCCAGAAATTACTTCAAATCTTAATGGTAAAGCAAGTACACCAGCTGATGTGACTGTAAATGCAACAGCAGGCTCAACTGTAAAACTTTATAATAATGATGGCGTTGTGATCGGTGAAGCAGTGGCCAATGAGCAAGGTGTAGCAACAATCCATCCAACAAATAGCCTTCCAGAAGGAGAGGTTACAGCTACCTCAACACCAGCAGGTGGCACAGAATCGGCTAAGAGTGCACCGATTACAGTTACAAAAACACCGTTGACCTATGTAGGTGGAGGAGTTAGTGGTGATAACTACACTCAACTTTTGGTTACCGAGTCACATCTTACAGTTTACCCGGGTGATCCTGTCAATGTAACAATTCAAGCAGCAGGATCACCGTCAGTTGAAAAATTTTGGATTCCTAATAATCCTTATTTGGCAAAAGGACTAGCATATGCGAATGATCCTAGTGGTGGTTTCTTGGATACAGCTGGAACAAATACTTATAGACAGCGTAAGGCATACTATAGTGGTAATGTTGATATGACGCAGCCTGCAGGTAGTTCCACTGCTACCTATGCTGTTAAAAATAAAAATGGGAAAGTAGTAACGAGAAATCTTACAATTACCGTTCTTGAGACAGCTAAGAAGTATGAGCCAACTCCTGGAGGAGCAAAAGTAGAAGTTGCTGATCCTAATAATATAAGTGCAACTGAGAAGGCAGCTATTGAAAAAACGGTTGGAGACGCGAATACTGCGCTTCCACAAGGAACAACATACGTTGCGGATGAAAAGGGTAATGTTACTATTACTTATCCTGATAAATCAGTAGATAAAATTGCTGCTGCATACTTGGTTACACCTGCAAAAGACACCACAGCTCCTGACAAACCAGTTGTAAATACAGATCTTACAGGAAAAGCTGGAACTAAGACTCCGGTTGAGGTGACTGCAGAAAAAGGATCAACTGTTGTCCTTTACGATAAAGATAACAACAAGATTGGTGAAGCGACAGCAGGAGCAGATGGTAAAGCTACTATCACGCCAACGGTTGACATTCCAGCAGGTAATGTCACAGCGACAGCGACAGATGCGGCAGGTAACACATCAGACGCAAGTGATCCTAAACTAGCGACAGACACTACAGCTCCAGCGAAACCAGTAGTTGATACAGACCTTACAGGCAAAGCCGGCACTAAGACTCCAGTTGAAATCAGTGCAGAACCAGGCTCAACGGTTGCTCTTTACGATAAAGATGGCAACAAGATTGGTGAAGCCACAGCTGATAACACTGGTAAAGCTACTATCACGCCAACGGTTGACATTCCAGCAGGTAATGTCACAGCGACAGCGACAGATCCATCAGGAAACACATCAGTTGCAAGTGATCCTAAAGTAGCAACAGATACAACAGCTCCAGCGAAACCAGTAGTCGATACAGACCTTACAGGTAAAGCAGGCACGAAGCCATCAGTAGAAGTAACTGCAGAGCCAGGAACTAAGGTAGAGTTGTTCGATAAAGACGGCAACAAGATTGGTGAAGCGACAGCAGGCGCAGATGGTAAAGCAACCATTACCCCAACAGTCGACATTCCGGTAGGCAATGTCACAGCGACAGCGACAGACCCATCAGGAAACACCTCAGACGCAAGTGATCCTAAAGTAGCGACAGACACCACAGCCCCAGCTAAACCAGTTGTGAACACAGATCTTACAGGTAAAGCAGGCACGAAGCCATCAGTAGAAGTAACTGCAGAGCCAGGAACTAAGGTAGAGTTGTTCGATAA
>CAKQBM010000136.1 GCA_934216185.1 uncultured Streptococcus sp.
TTTGATATTTTGATTGTGACCTATATTTTATATCGTTTTACAAAAGCAATAGCTGGCACCAAGATTATGATTTTGGTACGGGGTGTCTTGATTTTTGTATTAGCCCAGGTCGTGTCCAATATCCTTGGTTTAACAACGATTTCTTGGTTGATTAATCAGATTATTACCTATGGGGTTATTGCTGCGGTTGTTATCTTCTCCCCAGAGATTCGAACTGGTTTGGAACGTTTGGGAAGGGCGACAGATTTCTTTTCTACTACTCAAATTAGTGCTGAGGAACAGATGATTCGTGCCTTTGTTAAGTCTGTTGAATACATGAGTCCTCGTAAAATCGGGGCCTTGGTTGCTATTCAGCGTGTACGTACTTTGCAGGAGTATATTTCGACAGGAATTCCCTTGGATGCCAACATTTCGGCAGAACTCCTCATTAATATCTTTATCCCCAACACTCCTCTACATGATGGTGCTGTGATTATCAGAGAAAATCGGATTGCAGTCACCTCTGCCTATCTGCCCTTGACAGAAAGTACAGGGATTTCCAAGGAATTTGGGACCAGACACCGGGCGGCTATTGGTTTATCAGAAGTGTCAGATGCCTTGACTTTCATCGTCTCAGAGGAAACAGGTGGCATTTCGATTACCTATAATGGGATTTTCAAGCATGATTTGACTCTTGAAGAATTTGAAGCAGAACTACGAGCAATTCTTTTACCAGTCGTTGAGGAAAAAGTGAGTTTCAAGGACCGTTTGCTAGGAGGCTGGAAATATGAGAAAAAATAGTCTATATATCATTTCATCTCTCTTTTTTGCTTGTGTCTTATTTATCTATGCAACATCGACTAATTTTCAAAATAATAATACTGTAAGGCAGGTCAAATCGGAAACTTACACTAATACGGTAGCAAATGTTCCTATCGATATTCACTATGATGATGACCAGTATTTCATTAGCGGATTTGCATCAGAAGTTTCAGTTGTGTTGACAGGTGCTAATCGTGTGACTTTGGCCAGCGAAATGCAGGAAAGCACTCGTAAGTTTAAGGTGACAGCGGATTTGACAGATGCTAGTGTTGGAACGATTGAAGTTCCCTTGAACATTGAAAATCTTCCTAGTGGATTGACCGCTGTGGCAACGCCTCAAAAGATCACAGTGAAAGTTGGGAAGAAGGTTAAGCGAGATGGGATGATTGTTGTGCCACAAGTTGACCAAAGCCAGATTGATTCCAAGCTACAACTTGATAGTGTAACCGTGTCAAATGAACGCGTTTCGGTCACAACTGACCAGGAAACATTAGCTAAGATTGACAAAGTTATTGCGCTTTTACCAACCAGCGAACGGATTACAGGTAACTATAGTGGTTCAGTACCTTTGCAGGCAATCGACCGCAATGGGGTTGTCTTACCAGTAGTGATCACTCCGTTTGATACAACAATGAAGGTCACTACAAAACCTGTATCATCAAGTTCAAGCACAAGCAGTTCGTCGGAGACATCTTCGTCAACGAAAGCAACTAGTTCAAAAACGAATTAAAAATAGAAAAAGGATTTTATAAAAATGGGTAAATATTTTGGGACTGATGGAGTCCGTGGAGAAGCTAACGTAGAACTAACGCCAGAATTGGCCTTTAAACTAGGACGTTTTGGAGGCTATGTTCTCAGTCAACATGAAACGGAAGCACCGAAAGTTTTTGTAGGACGTGACACACGTATTTCAGGGGAAATGCTGGAGTCGGCTTTGGTGGCAGGTCTCCTTTCAGTTGGTATTCATGTATATAAACTAGGTGTTCTGGCAACACCAGCAGTAGCTTACTTGGTTAAAACAGAGGGAGCAAGTGCCGGTGTCATGATTTCTGCTAGCCACAACCCAGCCCTTGATAATGGGATTAAGTTCTTTGGTGGTGATGGTTTCAAACTAGATGACGAAAAAGAAGCAGAAATTGAAGACTTGCTAGATGCTGCGGAAGATACTCTTCCTCGTCCAAGTGCAGAAGGTTTGGGAACCTTGGTAGATTATCCAGAAGGTTTGCGTAAGTATGAAGGCTACCTTGTTTCAACTGGAACTCCACTTGAAGGAATGAAAGTTGCCTTAGACACAGCCAATGGTGCAGCGTCTACAAGTGCCCGTCAGATTTTCGCTGATCTTGGTGCTCAGTTGACGGTTATCGGGGAAACACCAGATGGTCTTAACATTAACCTTAATGTTGGTTCTACGCACCCAGAAGCTCTTCAAGAAGTGGTCAAAGAAAGCGGGTCAGCTATCGGTTTGGCCTTTGACGGAGACAGTGACCGTTTGATTGCGGTTGATGAGAATGGCGACATCGTTGATGGTGACAAGATTATGTACATCATCGGGAAATACCTTTCTGAAAAAGGACAATTGGCCCAAAATACAATTGTGACAACTGTTATGTCTAACCTTGGTTTCCACAAGGCCTTGGACCGTGAAGGCATTAACAAGGTAGTCACTGCAGTTGGTGACCGCTATGTTGTTGAAGAAATGAGAAAATCAGGCTACAACCTTGGTGGTGAACAGTCTGGTCACGTGATTTTGATGGATTACAATACCACAGGTGATGGTCAATTATCTGCTGTCCAATTGACGAAAATCATGAAGGAAACTGGTAAGAGCTTGTCAGAGTTGGCCGCAGAAGTAACCATCTATCCACAAAAATTAGTCAATATCCGAGTGGAAAATGCCATGAAGGAAAAGGCTATGGAAGTGCCAGCTATTAAGGCTATCATTGAGAAGATGGAAGCAGAAATGGCAGGGAATGGCCGTATTCTGGTGCGTCCAAGTGGAACAGAGCCTCTTTTGCGTGTCATGGCAGAAGCGCCTACAACAGAAGAAGTAGACTACTATGTTGATACCATCGCAGACGTAGTTCGAGCTGAAATCGGGATTGACTAAATCCTAGAAAACTAGATGAAAATAAAAAATTATGGTACAATAGCTTATAATATTGTAGCAGAGGGAGAGAGACATGAATCTTAAACGTGAACAAGAATTTGTTAGTCAGTATCATTTTGATGCGCGTAATTTTGAATGGGAAAATGAAAATGGAGCTCCTGAAACCAAGGTGGATGTGAACTTTCAATTGATTCAACATGATCAAGAAAATCAAGTGACTTCCTTAATTGTCGTCTTGAGTTTTATGATTGTATTTGATAAATTTGTCATTAGTGGAACCATTTCACAGGTGAACCATATCGATGGTCGTATTGTCAATGAACCAAGTGAATTGAGCCAAGAAGAAGTGGAAACGTTGGCTCGTCCATGTTTGAATATGCTCAACCGTTTGACTTACGAAGTAACTGAAATTGCATTAGACTTACCAGGAATCAATTTGGAGTTCTAATATGAAACTAGCTGTTATCACAGATTCTTCTGCCTATCTCAGTGCAGAGACCTTACAAAGAGAAGATTTATTTGTCTTGGATATTCCTGTCAATATTGATGGTGAGGAGTATGTCGAAGGTATCAATCTGACTGCTGAGGAATTTTATCAAAAAATGTCTCAGGCTTCTGAATTGCCTAAGACTAGTCAACCAAGTATTGCCAAGTTAGATGAAATCTTAACTTCGCTCAAAGAACAAGGTTATACCCATGTCTTGGGGCTTTTCCTATCTTCTGGAATTTCAGGTTTTTACCAAAATATCCAGTATATGGTGGATGACTATGAAGGTTTGACCATTGCTTTCCCGGACACTTTGATTACAAGCGCTCCTCTGGGTATCATGGTTGAAAGTGTCTTTAACTGGTGCGACCAGGGCGATGATTTTGCCAGCATTCAGGATAAGCTAGCCATTCAAATCAGCCGTACGTCAGCTTTTATCATGGTAGATGACTTGGATCATTTAGTGAAAGGTGGACGTCTTTCAAATGGTGCTGCGATTTTGGGTAATCTGCTTAGCATTAAGCCAATCCTTTATTTCAACGATCAAGGTGTGATTGAAGTTTACGAAAAAGTTCGTACTGAAAAGAAAGCAACAAAGCGCTTAATTGAGATTATCAAGGAAGCCACAGCTTCAGGGCAATACCGGATTATTGTTATTCACGGAAATGCTCCTGAAAAGGCTGAAGAATTGCGTCAGCACTTGCTTGAATCTGGAGTAGGTATGGATATTTCACTTGCTACATTTGGTAGTGTCATTGGAACACACCTAGGAGCAGGAAGCATTGCTCTAGGTTATATTCCAGTGATTTAGTTGGCACTTTTAGACTAGTTAAGATACCTTGTATCTTAGCAATTGAACACGGACTACCTGCCTCTTGAAAAAAGATGCCTGTCTTGCCTTTCGTCGAAAGTCAGCGCCATTCCCTATTTTTCATGGGCAGCCAACGTCCTTTGTATCTTAGATAGGAGTAGAGATGAGTATTCGAGTAATTATTGCTGGTTTTAAGGGAAAAATGGGCCAAGCTGCCTGTCAGATGGTCTTGTCTGATCCAGACTTGGACTTGGTAGCAGTTTTGGATCCTTTTGAGTCTGAGTCAGAATGGCAGGGAATTCCTGTTTTC
>CAKQBM010000137.1 GCA_934216185.1 uncultured Streptococcus sp.
ATGTACTTCCAAATCACTGGAACTACTCAAGAAGACCTTCACAACCAATACCAAGCAGAAGCTGAGTCACGTACTAAGACTAACCTTGTTATCGAAGCAGTTGCCAAAGCTGAAGGGTTTGACGCTTCAGAAGAAGAAATCCAAAAAGAAGTTGAGCAATTGGCAACAGACTACAACATGGAAGTTGCACAAGTACAAAGCTTGCTTTCAGCTGATATGTTGAAACACGATATCACAATCAAAAAAGCTGTTGAATTGATTACAAGCACAGCAACAGTAAAATAATTTTAATAAGATAAAAGCCCACCTGAATTGGTGGGTTTTCTTATGTACTATTTTCCAAAAATCTCTTTGAGGTCTGCGTCTGTAATCCCAATCATGGCTGGGATGCTGTCCCAGTTTTCTTCGGTTAAGATGTAGGATTGTTCAGAGTCAGTTAATGTGGCAGTTTCAGAGACAGCTTGTGTATTTTCTTCAACATTTTCAATTAAATCGCTGAAGCGTTCAATCAGATAGGTTTTTCGGGCTGTTCCGATGTGCTGGGTAGCATAGTCGAAGGCCTGTAATTCGCCTAGTAAGATAAGCTTGCTTTTGGCGCGTGTAATGGCTGTGTAGATGAGATTGCGTTCCAGCATACGCCTACTAGCACTGGTGATCGGTAGGATAACAACAGGGAACTCACTTCCCTGAGACTTATGGATACTCATGGCATAGGCCAAGCGAATCTTGTACCATTCGTTACGTGGGTAAGAGACCTCGTTGCCATCAAAATCAATGACAATCTCGTCTTGTTTCGATTCGGTATATTTTCCAGGAATTAGGTCTGTGATAGCTCCCAAATCTCCATTAAAGACATTGATTTCAGCATCGTTGACCAAGTGAATGACCTTGTCTCCCTTACGATAGTGGCACTGGGGAGCTTCAAAACTGAGCTGGTCTTTTTGTGGTGGGTTAAGGAGATCTTGCATGAGCTGGTTGATGGCATCAATACCTGCCGTCCCTCGGTACATGGGAGCCAGAACTTGGATATCACGGGCAGGGATGCCACTTCTGAGGGCAGCGCCTAAGATTTTCTCAATGGTGGCAGGAATATGGCCGCTAGCAATTTCAAAGTAGGAACGGTCTGCTTTTTTCTGGGTGAAATCAGCTGGCAAGATGCCCTGTCGAATCTGACTTGCTAGTGTGACGATGGTTGATTCTTCGCTTTGCCGATAAATTTTTTCCAAGCGAGTCTGAGGAATCAAGGGAATATGAAGCAGGTCAGCTAGAACTTGACCGGGACTGACAGACGGTAGCTGGTCGCTGTCGCCCACGATGAGTATCTTACTGTTAGAAGAGATGTTTGAGAAGAGTTGATTGGCCAGCCAAGTATCCACCATGGAGAATTCATCTACGATGATAAAGTCGGCATCCAGATAATCTTCCAGATGGCTGGTATCATCGTCGCCTGTCATTCCCAAGTGGCGGTGTATGGTCGCACTAGGCAGGCCTGTCAATTCATTCATGCGCCGAGCTGCTCGGCCAGTTGGAGCAGCAAGAAGAATCGGCAGGTTGCTTTTTTTCCTGAGGTCGAGTCCTTCTAAGAGGGCATAAACAGCGATGATCCCATTGATAACCGTTGTCTTACCAGTACCGGGCCCACCTGTCAGGATAAAGACCTTGTTCTGGATAGCGTCGCAGATAGCTTGTTTTTGAATGCTATCATACTCAATCCCTAGTTCTTGCTCGACAGTAGCAATGTGTTTTTGAATGGTTTCTAAATCATGACTCTTCTGTTTTCCTTTTTCAAGGATACGAACCAAGTGACTGCGGATGCCTTCCTCCGCGAAAAAGAGACTATTGTCAAAAATCTTGGTATCAATCTGCTGAACTTTGTCTTCTTCAATGAGGTAGGATAGTTCTTGGGCCACTTGGCTGGGATCCAGTTCCACGGGACGGGAAGACTCAAGGAGAGTAAGAGTTTGTTCCAGCAAATCCCGTGCTTCAACATAGGTGTCTCCTGTTTCCATACAGGCCTGAAAAAGACTATGAACTAGACCGGCACGGAAGCGTTCAGGGGCTTGACTTTCAATGCCTAGCTCCTCCGCTAGTTGGTCAGCAATAGTAAAGCCCAAACCCTTGATATCCTCAACCAGCTGATAGGGATAATTTTCAACCACGTCAAGGGTTTCTTCCTTGTAAAAGTCTTGAATCTGAAAGGCCAGTTTATTGGGAATGCCGTAGTTGGCAAGTTTGGCCAAAACCATCTCCGTTCCGTAGTTGAGGCGGAGAGTAGAGACGAAAGCCTCGCGATTTTTTGCAGAGAGACCTGAGATGCCTTCTAGCTTTTCTGGGTGTTGCAGAATTTCGTCAATGGTATTGTCGCCATAGGTGTCCACGATTTTCTGAGCTGTCTTGAGACCAATTCCCTTGAAATGGCTACTTGAAAAATACTTAACCAATCCCTTGCTAGTTGGTTTTGCACGTTCATAACGGCTGATTTGCAGTTGTTCCCCATACTTGGAGTGCTGGACAATTTGCCCCCAAAAAGTATAGTCTTCTCCCTCAATCACGTCAGCCATGGTTCCTGTGACAATGATTTCAAAATCATCAAAATCCTCTGCGTCCGTATCTTCGATTTCTAGGAGGAGGATACGATAAAAATTGCTGGGATTTTCAAAAATAATCCGTTCAATGGTTCCTGAAAAATAAACTTCCATAAGATTCCTTTGCATAAATAGGTGAGAGTTAATACTCTTCGAAAATCTCTTCAAACCACGTCAGCTTCCATCTGCAACCTCAAAACACTGTTTTGAGCAACCTGCGGCTAGCTTCCTAGTTTGCTCTGTGATTTTCATTGAGTATAACTTTGTTTCTATCTTAATCAAACTGGATAGTGAATAATCATATTCTCATGATAGAAGAAGAGGCTGAGATTCTTGATTCTCGGCCTCTTAGGTCTCTTAAAATGTTCCGATACGGGTGATTGGCCAGAAGCGGAATTTAGCTTCCCCTGTGATATCTTTTGCTTTGAAGGTACCTACGTGACGGCTGTCGCTAGAAACCAAGCGGTCGTCTCCGAGGAGAAGGTATTCTCCTTCTGGAACAGTAAAGCTAAAGTTGGTGTTATAGTTGACATCAACTGTGAAGGCTTGAGCTTTTTCCGCAATACTTCTAAAGAAGGTTCCTTTATTTCCTTCAAAGCCCTTGCCTGAGTAGGTGCTTTGGAGTTTGTCATCCTTGAAACGTTTGATATAGTCAGCTAGGTAAGGTTCGTCCGTCTCTTTATCATTGATATAAAGTTTATCGTTTTCGTAACGGATAGTATCGCCAGGCATTCCAATCACGCGCTTGACGATGTCCTTATTGCCATCTTCCTCATGGGCCACCACGATATCAAAACGGTCAATAGGGAGGTGTTTGACAACAAAGAGGATTTCACCATCCGCTAGGGTCGGATCCATGGAATGTCCTTCTACGCGGACATTACTCCAAAAAAAGATACGGCTCAAAGCTAGTAATGACAGAATCAGGAGGAACAATCCCCACTCTTTTAGGAAATTTTTAAATGAATTCATAATTTACCTTTCTAAGCGTTTTTTCGCTTTTTCAGTATTTTTAAAGTGCAATTTGGCGCAGAAGTTGAGTCCCTGCATACCATAGGCTTGTAAAATCTGGCTAGCTACCTTATCAGAAGCCGTTCCAGCTCCACTTGGAAGTTGATAGCCCAGTTCTCGTCCCAGATTTTCAAGATTTTCCAGAAAGAGATCACGCGCAATGACAGAAGAAACTGCGACAGCCAAGTATTTTCCCTCAGCCTTTTCTTCTAAGCTGATAGGATTGCTGAAACGATTGGCCTCTTGTGCCAAGTACTTGTCATAATTTTTAGCACTGGTAAA
Source organism: uncultured Streptococcus sp. (assembly GCA_934216185.1). Taxonomy (GTDB): domain Bacteria; phylum Bacillota; class Bacilli; order Lactobacillales; family Streptococcaceae; genus Streptococcus. Next base: position 3,879 of record CAKQBM010000137.1, read on the forward strand.
GGCATCAATCACAATTTTCTCAGGTTGAACACCTTTTTGAAGGAGGAGATAGATAGCCTGATTATGGAGGGCAACCTTAACCGAAACAGCATTGTAGCGGTCTCCGATGACCTCGTTGTACTTGCTTGGTGAGAGAAGCAGTGCCTGGTGCTGGATTTTTTCCTTGAGGATAGGGGCAATCTGACGGATCTTTTGGTCTGTCAGAGTCTTAGAATCCCCCACACCGAGTTTTCGTAAGAAATCATGCTGGTCAGGTGTGACAAAGGAAGCCACAACTGCAAGCCCACCAAAGTAGGAACCATTTCCCACCTCATCTGTCCCAATCAAAGGAAGATTTTGTCCGCTGGTTTCCTCTACAACTTGATAGCCAAAGAAACTGGCGTATTTCTCAGCTCCTTCACCCTGAAGCAAGACCTTTCCAGAAGTATAGATAGAAACCGTTGCATGAGGCAGTCTCAAAAAGTGGTGGATATAGGGATTCTTGCTGGGAGCCAGACTGCTTTGATAGTGTTCAAGAAAAGCCTGAATCTCCTTTTCGCTTGGTGTGAGTGTTATACTTGCCATAGTTTCTATTGTACCATAAAAGCAGGCAAATTTGTAAAAACTGACAAAATTAG
>CAKQBM010000138.1 GCA_934216185.1 uncultured Streptococcus sp.
ACTAGCACTTCTGTCCGTGTATCAATGGATGAAGTCGCCTCATCTAAGATAAGAATCTTTGGAATAGCCAGAAAGACTCGGGCTATGGTCAAGAGCTGAGCCTGACCGACAGAAAGAGATTCTCCAGCATTTTCCAACTTGGTATCATAGCCTTGAGGTAACTGTTGGATGAAAAAGTCTGCATTGGCTGCCTTGGCAGCAGCAATCACCTGCTCCCGACTGGCTTCAGGATTACCAAAGGCAATATTGTCATGAATGGTTCCTTGCTTAAGCCAGGTTTCTTGAAGCACCATCCCAAACTGCTGGCGTAAGGAGGCACGACTATAGTCATAAATGGATTTCCCATCCAGCAAGATATCTCCTGAGTTAATAGGATAGAAACGCATAAGAAGATTGATAAGAGTTGATTTTCCAGCACCTGTCGGACCAACTATGGCTACCTTGCTACCAGCTGGGATATCGATAGACAAATCCTTAATCAAGATCTTCTCAGGATGGTAGCCAAAAGAAACCTGTTTAAAGGAAATAGCTCCCTTAACTTGGTCACTAGTCAACTCTTCCTTACCAGTTTCAGCCACCTCAGGACTATCTAAGACTCCATAAACACGCTCTGCACAAGCCAGAGCGCTTTGCAACTCAGCTAGCACTGAAGAAATATCGTTAAAAGGCTTGGTGTACTGTTGAACATAGTTCAAAAAAGTCACTAATCGTCCAATGGTCAAGGTAGAGCCTATCATGATACGATAAGCTCCCACTCCAGCTAAAAGTGCATAAATGAGCGCGTTGACAAAGCGAGTCGAAGGATTAACCGTTGATGAATAAAAGATGGCTGACTGAGAATAACCTGCGTAGTTTTCATTAGCCTTATGCAATCTTTGAATAAACTCTTCCTGAGCATTAAAGGACTGGATAATGGTCTGCTGGCTAAGCGATTCTTCGATCAACTGAGTCTGAGTTCCTCTTGTCTCTGTTTGCTTCTGAAAGAGATGATAGGAGCGTTTGGCAATAAAGCGTGAAATCACCATGGATAGTGGCGTCAACAATAAGACTAAGAGAGTCATGAGGAGATGGATTTGGAGCATGGCTAGAATACTAACCAAAATCATCAAGACTCCAATGAAAAATTGGTTAAAAATCATGGTCAAACCAGCTGCTAACTGTTCAATGTCCGTAGTTACACGACTGACCATTTCTCCACTCCCTTGTCGATCCACAAAGGCAATCGGTAACCGATGGAGCTTATAGATGATTCGCTCTCGCAAGTCTCTGGTATAAGAGAAAATTAGGCGATTATAAAGGAGAGGATTGGCCCATTGAACTAAGGTATTTCCTATGACTACCAAGACCATTTGAATGAAAATCTGCCAAAAAACTGGTGAAGAACCAGCTACTAGAACTTGGTCGATGACCTGCCCAATCAAGATAGGTAGGTAAATCGATAAAACAACCTGGGTAACAGTTCCTAAAAAGGCTAGGAAAAGGAGGAAGGGATGGCTGGCTAAATCTATGGCTAAACGTTTGAGCGTCTGGTTTGCAGTTTGTCGTCTCATGCTAGTCCTCCTTTCCATGTTGGGATGCATTGATTTCACGATAGACTTGACTAGTCTTCATCAAATCCTCATGCTTGCCAACAGCTAGTAACTCACCTTTTTCCAAGAGGAGAATCTGGTCAGCCATACGAAGCGTCGAGGTTCGTTGAGAAATCAAGATTAATCCTGTATTTGGTAAGTTTTCTCGGATAGCTTTCAAGAGCTTGGACTCGGTAATAGTGTCGAGGGCCGAGGTCGCATCATCTAGGATGAGAAATGGAGCTTGGCGCAAGACTGCTCGAGCGATAGACAGCCTTTGTTTTTGACCGCCTGAGAAATTTCGCCCTCCTGCCTCAACTAGAGCATCCAAGAGTCCTTCCTTTTCACTGACAAAATCCTTAGCTTGCGCAATCTCCAAGGCCTGCCATAGTTCCTGGTCAGATACTTCTTGATTTAAACCCAAAGTTAAGTTGGAACGAATAGTTCCTTTAAAGAGTTCAACCTTTTGTGGCACATAGGCAATCCAAGACCGCCACTGCTCCAAATTAAGAGGACTAGATCCATCTCGATAAAGATCAATGCTCCCCTTGTCTGCTGGATAAAGTCCAAGTAAGACTTGCACCAAGCTTGACTTACCGGAACCTGTTCCCCCAATAATACCAAGGATTTGCCCTTGCTTCATATCAAAGGAAATGTCTCTCAGAGAAGGCTGGGCCGCATCAGGATAGGTAAAGGTCAGTTCTTGAACTTGTAAAACCTGATCATTGGCAGCTTGCTTTTGTTCTAATTCTGAATGGATATCTTCTGGAACCTCAGCAAAGACCTCCTCGATTCGCTTGGCTGAGATATAGGTCTGGTTGAGAGAATTTATTAGCATAGCTAGCTTGACCAATTCCACCAAGATTTGCAAGAGGTAGTTGATAAGGGCAATGAGAGCACCTTGACTTAGCAATCCTATTTGAATAGAAATATAGCCTTGCCAGATAATAATAAGGAGGGTCCCATTAACAATCAGATAGGTCAGAGGTGTTAATAAACTAGACCAGAAACCTGTCTTTTCTTGTAATCTAGCATAGACTTGGTTAAGGGTTTGAAAAATTTGTAACTCTCGTTTTTCTTGACCAAAAGCACGAATAACCCGCATCCCTTGTAATTGCTGACGTGTTTCCTGAACCAGTTGATCCGTTTTCTTTCTTAGACTGCTGTAGAGAGGATTGACCAGTCTAGAGAGCCCTACAATGACAATGGTCAAAATGATAACCATGACCAAGAACCAGAAAGTCAGCTCAGCTGAGATTCGATAGGCCATAAAGATAGCCCCAAAAACGATAATAGGCGCTCGCAAAAAGAGGCGCAGGAATTGATTGATACCAGTCTGAATCTGGTAGGTATCCGAAGTCAAGCGAGTCACCAAGCTAGAAGTTGTCAAACGGTCTCTGCTGTCCTTGGGCAATGAAAGAATATGACGATAGAGATCATCTGTCAGTCCTTTGGCAAATCCAACCGCAGCCTTGGCTGAGTAAAACTGAGCTACCAAGGCCACTACAACACCAATTACTGCAAAGATAAGGAGCAGGCCAATCTGCATCCATAGATGACCTTGATTTCTTTGGGGCAAGGATTGGTCAACAATCCCAGCAATCACCATGGGAACCAAGAGCTCAAAAACAGCTTCTAACAACTTGAACAAGGGTGCTAAAATCGATTCCTTGATGTAGGGTTTAAAGTAAGATAATAGGTGTTTCATAAATCCCTTCTATTCGTATTCTGAAAATGAAGAAAGTGGGAAGTGCCCACCCTCTCTGATTTATTTGTTTAAGTAAGGTAGTAGATAGCCATATCCTACTTCTTCCATCTCATCCTTGGATACAAAACGCAAGGATGCAGAATTGATACAGTAACGGAGGCCACCAAACTCACGCGGTCCATCTGTGAAAACATGACCCAAGTGAGCATTTCCTGACCGAGAACGAACCTCGATTCGCTCCATTCCATGACTGAGATCCTTGTAATAATGAATCAATTCCTTGGAAATCGGACGGCTAAAACTTGGCCAACCACATCCTGAGGCAAACTTATCCTTGGCAAAAAAGAGTGGCTCACCCGTCGTGATATCTACATAAATCCCCTCTTCAAAGGTTTGGTCATAGGCATTGGTAAATGGAGCCTCTGTAGCAGCTTCTTGGGTAACACGATAAGCCTCTTCTGATAAGCTTTCCTTTAACACTTCTTGGCTAGGCTTTTCATAATTTGCTGCGTCAATCAATGGATTATCAGCATCGGTCACATCGATATGACAGTAACCTGAAGGATTTTTCTTAAGATAGTCTTGATGGTAGTCTTCAGCCAGAATGTAATGACGTAGTTTCTCCACCTCTACTGCAATCTTTCGCCCAAGCATGCGCTCCTGCTCCTGCACCACTGTGTAGATAGCTGGCAAATCAGCTTCATCTTGGTAATAAATTCCGGTCCGATACTGACGTCCACGGTCATTCCCTTGTTGATTGACTGATAATGGATCAATAACACGGAAATAATAAAGTAAAATCTCTCTGAGTGATACTGTCTTCTCATCATAAATCACTTGAACCGTTTCTGCATGGTCTGTTTCTTTGAGTAGCTGATAATTGGTCGTTTCGACTTGCCCATTAGCGTAGCCAACACTGGTTGCTAGCACTCCAGAAATACGTGAAAAATACTCCTCTAAACCCCAAAAACAACCACCTGCTAGATAAATTTCTGCCATCTTTATTTCTCCTTTATCAAGTTTTTAACTAATACTCTTCGAAAATATCTTCAAACCACGTCAGCGTCGCCTTGCCGTAGGTATATGTTACTGACTTCGTCAGTTCTATCTGCAACCTCAAAACAGTGTCTTGAGCTGACTTCGTCAGTTCTATCTGCAACCTCAAAACAGTGTCTTGAGCTGACTTCGTCAGTTCTATCTGCAACCTCAAA
>CAKQBM010000139.1 GCA_934216185.1 uncultured Streptococcus sp.
GTAAACAATAAACCTAAAAAATTACTGGTACGAGCTAGAACCTCTGGAGCTAGATTTTTCAGGAGCATGGCACTAATCTTTGGTTGAACTTTACCAGACACATACAGAGTTGAACAGATAAATAGTAAACCAAGTACGACTTGATTGAATAAATTAGCTAGACCAACTAGACTGAGTCCTACGGTCACCCACATCATCAATCTAGGCAAGGACTGCTTCCCAAAATAATCATTGCCCGTAAGGCTACTGATGATGATTGCTAACAAAGCACAGAATTGACTGATAAATAATGCCTCTGTGTAAGAAAAGTCCAAAAGAGAATGGCTCAAAAAGAAGATGTTATAGATGCTTCCTAAAGCGCCACCCAAGGCATTGATAAGCAAGACAGCAAAGAGCATAAAGCCAAAGTTTTTCTGTCCACCTTTAAGAAAAACAAGACGTAAATTTCGATAAATCGTTAGGAACTGGTCTTTGATAGAAAGCTTCTCATTTTTTAGGATTTCACCATCAGCAGATGAAAGTGACAGGCTCAATTTGCTTTTTCCTAAAAAGAGGATAACGGCTGATACTAGGAAAAAGCAGGCATTGATTCCCGCAACGAGAGAAAAATTATTGACCGATAGCCCTAAGAGCCAGACTCCGAAAGTTTGACCACCAATGGCTGAAATATAGGTGATGAACTGGTTAAAAGAATAAGCTTCCATCAAATCCTCTTCAGCTACTTTTTCCTTAACAAGAGGCATGCGCAAACCACCAGCAAAATCACTGATGACATCACTAATGACATTGATTAAACACAGGCTAGAAAAGGCAAAGAGACTAGCTTGCTGAACAACTAGGGCTGCTAGGAAAAAGAGAAGAGCCTGAAACAAACCGCTATAGGTCATCCATTTGACCTTGTCCCTTGTGTAATCTGCCCGAATCCCTACAAAAACTGTAAAGAAAGTCGGAAGAATCATGACAATATTCGCCATAGCAACCGCAAAAGATGCTTGTGGCAAGGTCGATGCATAAACGATAAATACCAGATTGAAAATCGAAGCACCAAAAGCATTGAAGAAGCGTGACAAAGTCAAGAGTCGATAAGCTTGATTTCTAAACAATAGTTTCATAGGTAATCTCCCTTCTTGTTATAATCCCTATATGAAGTATGACTATAGTATAGCACTTATGAATTAGCGAGAAATTTTTTTGAATATATGCAACACACAAAATAAGCAAAACAACGATAAAATCTCTTTGATGACATGAGAGAGCCCAACAGTTCTATCGCTTCAAATTTCAAATTTTTTTCTTGGTTTGCAGATATTCAACAATCGGTCGTATTTCGATAGTATTCAGCAGATTTGTGACAGCCAAGCATCTCAAAAATACGGACAGCATCTTCCATCTTTTTCTGACCTTCCTTGACTCTGCCCTGCTTGCTATCAAAAAGACCTTCTGCCCACAAATAGACAATTCGGAAATAGGTCTCATTTTCCTTGTAGAAATGCTCTTTGATGACACGTTTAAAATAAGAGGCATTGGTAAATTCTTCACACTCAATACTGGCTAAAAAACCATTCAATAGCATAGTATGAAACAGGTTTCGATTACTAGACATTTCCATTAGAAAATCAGATTTGCGGACCATTTCTCGTACATACCTAGTAAAAAGAGAAACAGATAAGAATGGAGAACTGACTGAGAACAAATTGAGTTCATAGATTCCCCAAATCTCGGTAGAAAACAAATAGTCATGAAGGACTTTCCCTTCCTCTGCCGTTAACTCTACCGTTTCATCCATGCCCTTCATATAAGACTTGATAATAATAGCATTTAGAATATGTTTCTGCTTGTTTTGAGAATGGGCATGCTTTTGATACTCCTTGCGATACAAGTCTTCAAGAGGTGCTATATTCTTTATATCCAAGACATCTGTGATTTCTTTTCTCAACTCAGAATCAGTATCATACTGAAAACCTCTCGCTAGAAAGAGGATTTCCTCCACACTGGCAGATATATTTTCTAGGGCAAATAGAAACTTTTCCACCGAAAGCTCACTCTGACCTGTTTCAAAGCGAGATAACATGGACGGCGAAAATTGTCCCCCAGTCGCCTGTCTCAGCGAGATATTTCTTGACTCTCGTAATTGTCTAAAGACTTTTCCAATCTGCTCCATAGCCTTCTCCTTAATTCAGCCTTTTCTTTATGTTATCATATTTTTTCAGAAAATTCATCAAAAACTTGCCAAATTGTCAGAATTATGAGAAAATAGAGGATATTTATCAGGTGGAGGGACTGTAATGAGAGACGATATCAAAATCAATGACCGCGCTTTGGCCTTACAAGACCAAATTATCGAAAAACTAGAGAAGGTTTTTGATACAGATGTGGAATTGGATGTGTACAATCTAGGGCTGATTTATGAAATCAATCTGGATGAAACGGGGCTCTGTAAGATTCTCATGACCTTCACTGACACAGCCTGCGATTGTGCCGAAAGCCTGCCTATCGAAATCGTGGCAGGTCTGAAACAAATCGAGGGGATCGAAGATGTCAAGGTTGAAGTTACCTGGTCGCCTGCCTGGAAGATTACACGAATCAGCCGCTACGGCCGTATTGCCCTTGGACTACCACCTCGTTAAGCAGGTAAATCACTTTTGAAGATGAAAAAAAGCAAGCCGAAGTTGGCTTGCTTTTTCAATTTACTTTTTACCTGACTTGTCCATATTCCAGAAGTCTGTCACGGCTCCGCGTGAAGCAGATGATACGATGTGGGCATATTTACCAAGGACACCACGGCTGTAAAGTGGTGGCAAGGTTGTTTCTGCCTTACGTTTTTCAAGTTCTTCTTCCGATACGGCCATAGAAATTTCTTTGGTATCTTGGTCAACCGTAACGATATCGCCTGTACGAAGGTAAGCAATCGGTCCACCATCCTGAGCTTCAGGAGCGATATGTCCGACAACCAGACCATAAGTACCACCAGAGAAACGGCCATCCGTCAAGAGGGCAACCTTGTCTCCTTGACCTTTACCAACGATCATAGATGAAAGTGAGAGCATCTCAGGCATACCAGGACCACCCTTAGGCCCAACGAAACGGACAACAACTACATCGCCATCAACAATTTCATCTGTCAGAACAGCCTGAATCGCATCTTCTTCTGAGTCAAAGACCTTAGCTGGTCCAACGTGACGGCGCACCTTCACACCTGATACTTTGGCAACCGCTCCATCAGGGGCAAGGTTCCCGTGCAAGATGATAAGCGGACCATCTGCACGTTTAGGATTTTCAAGTGGCATGATAACTTTTTGGCCTGGAGTGAGGTCTGCAAAGTCAGCCAAGTTCTCAGCAACAGTCTTACCAGTACATGTGATGCGGTCGCCATGAAGGAAACCATTCGCCAAGAGATATCTCATAACCGCAGGCACACCACCGACTTCGTATAAGTCTTGGAAGACATACTGACCAGATGGTTTCAAGTCAGCCAAGTGAGGCACACGTTCTTGGATTGTATTGAAGTCCTCAAGTGACAAGTCAACATTAGCCGCATGGGCAATGGCAAGCAAGTGAAGAGTGGCATTTGTAGAACCACCGAGAGCCATGGTTACAGTGATGGCATCTTCAAAGGCTTCACGAGTCAAGATATCAGATGGTTTGAGACCAAGCTCCAGCATCTTAACAACAGCACGTCCTGCTGCTTCGATATCTTCTTTCTTATCAGCTGATTCAGCTGGGTGAGATGAAGACCCAGGCAAACTCATACCGAGAACTTCGATAGCAGTCGCCATGGTATTAGCAGTATACATACCACCACAGCCACCAGGGCCAGGGCAGGCATTACATTCAAGACGTTTCACGTCCTCAGCCGTCATATCACCGTGGTTCCATTTTCCGATACCCTCAAAGACAGAAACCAAGTCAATGTCTTTGCCATCAAGATTTCCGGGTGCAATGGTACCACCATAGGCGAAAATAGCTGGAATATCCATGTTGGCAATAGCAATCATAGAACCAGGCATGTTCTTGTCACAGCCACCAATAGCGACGAATGCATCCACGTTGTGACCACCCATAGCTGCCTCGATTGAGTCCGCAATGATATCACGAGATGTCAAAGAGAAGCGCATACCAGGCGTCCCCATGGCAATCCCGTCCGCTACAGTGATAGTCCCAAATTGTACAGGCCAAGCACCTGCAGATTTGACACCTTCTTTCGCCAATTTCCCAAAATCATGCAAGTGGATGTTACATGGTGTATTTTCCGCCCAAGTCGAAATCACTCCCACAATCGGTGTTTCAAAGTCCTTATCTGTCATACCAGTCGCACGAAGCATAGCACGGTTTGGCGATTTTACCATGCTATCATAAATGCTACTGCGGTGACGTTTATCTAATTCAGTCATTTGTTCCCTCCCATTTCAGTTTTTACTATTATAGCACATTTTAAAAGCAATGAACAGAAGAAAATTCTTGAATTTTCAGAAAATT